>NZ_JANLVV010000177.1:0-8775 GCF_031364185.1 Salinibacterium sp.
GGGACTATCTCATGAACGGTGTTTCCGGCGGTTCTCATTTAGTAGGTCTCCGCGGCCGGCCAGCGGTCTGCGAAGGTGATGGCGAAGGCGTTCAGCGCGGGCTTCCAGCGCATCGTCCATCGGGTGCGGCCACGACCGGTGGGGTCGAGGCTACGAGTGACAAGATACAAGCATTTCAGTGCGGCTTGCTCGGTCGGGAAGTGACCTCTGGCTCGCACGGCGCGCCGGTACCTCGCGTTCAACGATTCGATCGCGTTCGTGGAGCAGATCACGGTGCGGATCTCGAGGTCGTAGTCCAGGAAGGGGATGAACTCTTCCCATGCGTTCTCCCAGAGCCGGGTGATCGCACCATACCGTCTGCCCCACTTCTCGGTCAGCTCGTCCAGGGCCGCCCGGGCGGCGTTTGGGTTCGGGGCGGTATAGATCGGCTTGACGTCGCGTTTGAGCGCGTCCCAGTCCTTCTTCGACGCCAACCGGAAGGTGTTACGGATCAGGTGGATGATGCAGGTCTGCACCGTCGTCAGCGGCCACACGTTGGCCACGACGTCGGGCAGACCCTTCAGGCCGTCGCAGACGAGGAAGAACACGTCCCTGACACCGCGGTTGCGGATGTCGGTCAGGACACTCATCCAAAACTTCGCGCCCTCACCACCGGTGCCAGCCCACAGGCCGAGAACATCCTTCTCGCCAGCCAGAGTCACTCCGATCGCAGCATATACGGGCCGGTTCGCGACCTGCCCGTCTCGAATCTTCACCACGATAGCGTCGATGAAGACCGCCGCATAGACCTCGTCGAGTGGCCTGGCGGACCATTCGTTCATCTCCTCAATCACCTTGTCCGTGATCCTCGAAATCGTCTCCTTCGACACTGATGCCCCATAAATCTGGGCGAAGTGCGCACTGATCTCACCGGTGGTCAAACCGTTCGCATACAGCGACAGCACGATCTCCTCGACCCCGTTCAAACGCCGTTGGCGTTTCTTCACGATCTGCGGCTCGAACGACCCGTCTCGATCCCTCGGGACCTCGATCGTGACCTGACCGGTCGCCTCGGTCAGCACCGTCTTGGGTCTCGTTCCGTTGCGCACGTTCGCGTTCTCACGAGCAGGGTCGGCACGGTTCTTCTCGTGCCCGAGGTGCTCTGTCAGCTCCTCGTCCAACGCTGTCTCGAGCACATTCTTCGTGAACAGCTTCAACAGCCCGTCCGGCCCCGTCAGGGCAAGGCCTTGCTCTTTGGCTAGCCGGACGAGCTCGGCCGCCGCGGCCGCCTCCGCGGATCGGTCATCACCATCATGTTTCTTCGAACTCACAGCATCCAGTGTCGTAGTCATCACGGCACCCTTCCCGCCACGCTCACGCGCGGCGCGTCAAGCCGGAAACACCTTTTAATGCACAGTCCCGATCCGTCCTGCCGCCTCGAGCGCGCTTCATCGAGAACGCCACTTATGCTGCCTAAACCACGATCTACCCAGCAAAAGTGGCGTTCTCGATGCCCGGCGGGAGCAACCGAGCGGAGCGGGCGCGGACGGGACGGGTGGTGGGGCGGGGCGGGACGGGACGGGTGGTGGGACGGGAGCGCGGGGCGGGACGGGGCGGGGCGGGGCGGGAGGGGTGGCGCGGGCGGGACGGGGACGCGGGTGGGCACGCGAGCGCGGACGGGGCGGGACGGGACGGGACGAGACGGGGCGGGACGGGGCGGGAGGGGTGGTGGGGCGGGATGGGTGGCGCGGACGGGACGGGGACGCGGGTGGGCACGCGAGCGCGGACGGGGCGGGACGGGACGGGCGCGGGCGGCGGGCGCACGCACATGCGGTGCCTCGGCCCGCGAGGACGGCCGACCGAGGCGGTGCGCCGAGGATGTATGTCGCGCGGGGCAGCTCCAGCGTTAGAACGCGATGGCCCAACCGAGGCCTAAGCCGTAGGCGAGGGCCACGAGCGCGCTCAGCCGCAGGGAGATGATCAGTTCGCCCGGTGTTTTCGCACTGATGGTGATGCCCACTGCCGGGATCGCGGCCAGCAGCACGAAGTAGACCAGGTACGCGTTGTCATAGAACAGCGTAAAGAATGACAGGATCCCGAACGGCGCCAGCAGCAGCACGCCGAACACAATCCGCGATGCCCGGTTGCCGATCAGCACGGCGAGGGTGCGTTTGCCGGCCAACTTGTCCAGGGCGATATCCCGGATGTTGTTGACCATCAGCACCGCGCAGGCGATCAGCCCGATCGCTACCGCGGCCAGCCAACTCTCCAGCGTTACGGTCGCGGCGAGTGCGAAGGTGGTTCCGGCGGTGGCGACGAGGCCGAAGAAGACGAACACAAAGAGCTCGCCGAGACCGTAGTAGCCGTAAGGCCGCTTTCCGCCGGTGTAGAAGTAGGCCGCGACGATCGCCACGGCACCCACCCCGAGCAGCCACCACTGTCCGGTACGAATCACGATCACCAGGCCGGCGATCGCGGCGACGCCGAAGAATCCCAGCGCCACGATGAGTACGGTGCGGGGTCTGGCGGCTCCGGATGCGGTCAGGCGGCGGGGGCCGACGCGGTGCTTATCGGTGCCGCGGATGCCATCCGAGTAGTCATTCGCGAAGTTCACCCCGATCTGCAGGCTGAGAGCGACGACCAGGCACAGGATCGCCCGGAGCCAGTGCCAGCCGGGCCCGGCATCCTCGTGCGGCAGCACGTACGCGGCCGCGGTGCCGAGGGCGACGGGCGCAAGGGCCAGCGGCAGTGTCTGCAGCCGGGCTCCGCCGATCCAGTCGCGCGCGGTCGCTTTCTTCACCTTCGCAACGCCGGGCGGGCGACCGCCGGGTCGTCGACTTTTGCCGCCTCCGGAGGCCGAGCCCTTCTTCGCACTGGGCGCGGGGACGGACTTCGGATCGATGCGCTGCTGCTTCGGAGTTGCCACGGAAGGAGTGTACTGGGCCTTAGCCTCGGGCGTGCTCCGCCAGCGCGAGCCGATCGGGCTTCCCTGATGCAAGCAGGGGGATCGAGTCGACCACCACGATGCGGGTGGGAGCGCAGGCGCGCCCGAGCGTCGCGGCCACCGCATCCCGAAGCCCCTCGATCGGCATCGCCACCGTGCTCACCACGACCGGCGTATTGCCCCACTGTGGATGCGGCGTCGCCACCACGACAGCCTCACCGAGCCCCGGCAGGGCGCGCACCGCGGCCTCAACCTCGGCGAGTGAAATCTTCACTCCACCCGAGATGATGACGTCATCCACCCGGCCGGTGATGTTCAGGATGCCGCGGGCCAAGCTGCCCGCATCGTCGGTGCGATACCACCGCCGGCCGTCGGCCTCGTGGAAGGCCGCGTCGGTGCGGGCGGGATCGCCCAGGTATCCGTGCGCAAGCACACTGCCCGCGAGCTCGACGCGACCGTCGACAATGCGCACCTCGGTGTCGCCGATCGGCTCGCCATCCCACACGCACCCGCCGGAGGTTTCGCTGGATCCGTAGGTGCGGGTGAGGGTCAGCCCCAACCCGAGCGCCTGGGCGAGCAGCGCCGGCGGGGTCGCCTGCCCGCCGAGAAGGATCCGGTCGAAGCGACGCAGGGAATCGAGGGCGGCATCCTGCTCGATCAGTCTCGAAAGTTGGGCGGGCACGAGCGAAATGAACCGCAGTGAGGCGTCGAGTTCGCGGGCGGCATCGACGAAGCGGGCGCCGGTCGAACCTTCCGGGGTGATCGTCACCGGTTCGGTCTGCGAGGCGAGCGACCGCACGAGGACGGCGATGCCGGCGATGTAGTGGGCGGGCAGCGCCATGAGCCACTGTCCCGGCCCGCCCAGTCTCACCTCGGATGCCGCGGCGCTGGCCAGCAGCGCGTCCGCTCCCAGGGCAACGCGCTTCGGGCTGCCGGTCGAGCCGCTCGTCTCCACCACCACGGCGACTCGCTGCTCGACGGTCGCGGGGACGCCGGCGGGGCTGCCCGGATGCGGCATGATCGCGGGCCCATCACCGCTCAGTGCAGCCCGCAGCGCCGCGAACACCGCCGCGACATCGGCCGAGTCGACGACCCTCAGTGGTCGTGACATCTCAGGACCGCGTTCCGCCGAAGAACTGCAGGATCGCGAGCAGCACCAGGGGGTTTGCGAGCATCCCGAGCAGAATTCCGACGACACCGGTGCGGCGGCCGCGTCTCACGATGATCGCCACGATGCCCATCAGAACCGCGACTACGGCAAGGCCGACCGCGAGGTAGCCGAGCACGATCCCCAGTTCGAAGTCCCCGGCGCTGGCGCCCACAATTGCGACAACCTGCACCACGCCCGCCACCACCGCGAGGGCTATGGCGAGCGCGCCCATCCACGGCCACGGGGCGCGGGCGGCGGCGGGAGGTGCGGCAGGCTGCTGTTCGGGCTCGCTGAGCGGGGCATCCACCGTCTGGTTCTCGATGAACATCGGCACGACTTTGAGGGGAACTCGCTCCACCGGCCCTGGACTGCTCACGGACTTCACCCTAATCGACGACGAACCCGCTCTCATGATCCAGACTGGGGCGATGCTCCCCACCGACGTGACGCTGCCCCCTCTCGACGACCTTCTCGGCACCGCGCGGGTGGTGACCCTGCCGCTTGTCACCAGATTCCGCGGTATCGAGCTGCGCGAGGCGATGCTGCTGGAGGGGCCGAATGGATGGACCGAGTTCTCGCCGTTCACGGACTACGGCGACGACGAGGCATCCCACTGGCTGGCCGCCGCGGTTGATTTCGGATGGGCGCCTACGCACCCGCTGTTACGCGAATCGGTGCGGGTCAACGCCACACTGCCCGCGGTTGCCCCCGGCGAGGTGGCACACATCCTGGACCGGTTTCCCGGTTGCCGCACGGTCAAGATCAAGGTCGCCGACTTCGGACAGGTGCTGGCGGATGACGTCGCCCGAGTCGCGGTAGCGCGCCAGTACCTCGGGCCGGAGGGTCGCATCCGCATCGACGCGAACGCCGGTTGGACCGCGGATGAGGCGGAGAAAGCCATTCACGCCCTCGCCGGGTTCGACCTCGAGTACGTCGAACAGCCCTGCGCGACGGTCGAGGACCTTGCCCAGGTGCGCCAGCGGGTGAAGTACATGGGCATCCCCATCGCCGCGGACGAGAGCGTGCGGAAGGCCGCGGACCCGCTGGCCGTCGCTCGGGCCGGAGCCGCCGACATCCTGGTCATCAAGGCACAGCCCCTGGGCGGCATCACAGCCGCGCTCGCGATCATCGCTGAGGCGGGGCTGCCCGCGGTGGTATCGAGCGCCCTCGACACCTCGGTCGGCATCTCGATGGGACTGCATCTTGCCGCGGCGATCCCCCAACTGGAATTCGACTGTGGCCTGGCCACGGCGTCTCTTTTGGCGATGGATGTCACGGATGCCCCGCTGCTCCCCGTCGACGGGCAGCTGAGCGTGCAGAGGATCATCCCCAGCACCGCGCTGCTCGCCAGTCAGGCCGCGACCGCCGACCGCACCAACTGGTGGCTGGCGCGGCTTGAGCGTTGCTACGAGCTGCTCAGGTAACCAGCTCCGCCGGTTACAGGCCGCTATAAGCGTGGAGCCCCTTGAAGAACAGGTTCACGATGGTGAAGTTGAACACCACGGCGCTGAAGCCGATGATCGCGAGCCATGCCGAGCGTGAGCCGCGCCATCCGCGGGTCGCCCTGGCGTGGAGGTAGCCCGCAAAGATAGTCCAGATGATGAAGGTCCAAACCTCTTTCGTGTCCCATCCCCAGTATCGACCCCAGGCGCGCTCGGCCCACACCGCGCCGGCGATGAGTGTGAAGGTCCAGAACACGAAACCGACAACGATGAGCCGGTACGCGAGGGTCTCCAGTGCGTCAGCGCCGGGGAGGGTGTCGAGAAACCTTAGTCTCACGGCCTTCCCTGCGGCACGCCTGGCCTGCAGCAGCTGCACGATCGACAGCGCGGCCCCCAGGGCGAAGAATCCCGTGCCGAGCGATGCTACGAACACGTGGATCACGAGCCAGGCCGACTGCAGCGCCGGCGGAAGCGGCACGACATCGACATAGAAGTTGGTCGTGGCGATACCCAGGGCGATGAGGGCGAAGCCCACCACGAACGAGCCGAGGAACCGCAGGTCCTGCCAGAACTGCACCACCAGGAACACCCCGACGATGATCGCCGTCGCGGTGAGGGTGAACTCGAACATGTTCGCCCACGGAACCCGGCCGGCGGCGAATCCGCGGAGGACTGCTGCGCCCACGTGCAGCGCCCATCCGATGACGGTCAGCGCGAACGCCATCCGCAGGTAGCGGGGGCCCTTCGTGCGGGTGTTGGCCGGGGCATCCACTCGCTCCAGAAGGGCGGTCGAACCGACCGACGCTGAAGGGATTCGAGCAGCGCGCGGAGCGGCGACACTCACCGATCGACGGGACAGGTCGAGCGTGAACATGATGAAGGCGATCGTGTAGATTGCCATGGCCGAGTACACGGCGACGTTGGAGTAGAGCACGAACGTTTCGGTCACGATGTCACCCTAAGCCCGGATTCATCAAGATTCCTGAGTTGATCCAGGTGTCGATCGGCGATGTCGGCCACCGCCGCGTCGAGGCCTGGGTCGTCTCCGCGCGCGAGACCCGCGTACTCGAGCGCCACGGTTCCGTCGTCGCCGGTGATTGCGGTGATCCACATGCGACGACGGGGGATGAAGAGACTGGTTACGAGCCCGGACAGCACGAGAATTGCGAACACCAGCACCCAGCCCTGAGCCGGATCGTGGTGCACATCAAGCGAGGCGAATCGTGGGATCGAGCTCAGTTCGATGCTTCCCAGCCCGTCAGGGAGATCGACCCGGTCGCCGGGGGCCAGCTTGATGGTCGCGGCGTCGGCTTTGCGCCCGGCAATCTGGGTAAGGGAGTCGGTATTGAGTGCGTACGCGTTCGAGCTCGTGCCGTTGTCGAGACCGAGGTCGCCGGTGTAGACCTCCATGGTCAGCTGCGGATTGATCAGGTCAGGGTAGCTGGATGCGAGGGTGCCGAGGTTTGTGAGCACCGCCGTGGGGTAGAAGAGCGCACGGATTCCGATCTGCTCTTTCAGGCCATCCGGAATCTTGATCACCCCCAGGCTGAACAGGTTCGCGTCCTGGGGAAGGAACGCGGTCGGCTGGGAGAACACGACCGTTCCCTTGGGGTCGCGCACCGTGACGACGGGCGCGTAACCGTTACCGAGGAGGTACACCTGGGTGTCACCGATTGCCAGCGGCTCGTTGACCTTGATCGTCGACTGCTGCGCCTGGCCGCCACCGAGAGTGGCGGTGACGTTCGCCGTGTAATCGAGCACCTGGCCGATGGCATTGCTGTCGAGGTTGTCCTCATACTTCGGCACGAAGGTATCGAGCGCGATGGAATACGGTCGGAGCGCCGCATCCGTGAAGAAACGACCCGGATTGAACGAGTCGTAGCTCGCCAGCGAGTTCGACAGGGCGTAACCCTCGACGACGACCCGTTGGCCCGTGTACCCGAAACCGCCCCCTAGCCCCACGGCCACCAGCACGCCGATGAGGGCGCAGTGGAACACCAGGTTTCCGGTCTCACGCAGGTAGCCGCGTTCCGCACTCACCGAGACCGACCCGCCATTCGTGTACAGCTCGGTGCGGTAGCCCTGTCGGCGCAGCACGCGCTGACCCGCGGCGATCGCGGTCGCGGCATCCGTGCCTGACTGGCGGGTGGTGAACCCCTCGAGCCGCGACAGGTTCGCCGGGGTCTTCGGCGGGCGGGCGCGCAGGGCATCGAAGTGGTGCTTTGTCCTCGGGATGACGCACCCGATCAGCGAGATGAACAGCAGCAGGTAGATGGCCGAGAACCAGAACGACGAGTAGGTGGTGAACACCTGCAGGTTCTCGAGGATGGGGGCAACAGTGGGGTTATTGGCCTTGTACTGGATGACGCCGTTCGGGTCGGAGCTGACCTGGGGCACCAGCGAGCCCGGGATCGCAGCGATCGCGAGCAGCAGCAGCAGGAATAGGGCGGTGCGCATGCTCGTGAGCTGCCGCCAGAAGAACCGCAGGTAGCCGACCGGGCCGAGCTTCGGCTGGATGATCTTGTCGAGCTCAGGCAGCCCGGCGGAGTCGACATAAGTCGAGTCGACATGACCGGTCGAGTCGAAATGATCAGAGGGGCGAGAGGAATCCGTCACGAAGCACCCCCCCGAAATACGAGAGGAATGAGCCCCAGGCGCCGGTCACCATCAGCAGGCCCATCAGGACGAGCAGCGCTCCACCGACGATGTTGATGACGCGGAGGTGACGCTTGACCCAGCCCAGGGTTCCCCCCACCCAGCCGAAGCCCAACGCGACGAGCAGGAACGGGATGCCGAGACCGAGGCAGTAGAAGACGCCGACGATCGCGGCCCGGCCGGGGTCGCCCTGGTAGGTCGCGAGGGAGGTGACGGCGATGAGCGTTGGGCCGATGCAGGGCGTCCAACCGATTGCGAACACCGCGCCGAGTACGGGCGCTCCCGCGAGCCCAGCGCGAGGCCGCCACGAGGGCTTGATGGAGCGCTGCAGGAACGTGACCTGGCCGATGAACACCAGCCCGAGCAGGATGACGATCGCCCCCGCCACGCGGAGGATCAGGTCACCGTACTGCAGCAGGAACACCCCCACGGTGCTAGAGAGCACGATGAAACCGAGGAACACGACGCTGAACCCGAGCACGAACAGCCCGGCACCCAGCACCGTGCGACCGCGGCGTGACACACCGGCCTCGGTCGTACCCGTGACGTAGCCGAGGTATCCCGGAACCAGCGGAAGCACGCACGGCGACAGGAACGACAGCAGG
>NZ_JANLVV010000181.1:0-1576 GCF_031364185.1 Salinibacterium sp.
GGAAGTGGCGTTGAAGAACCGATTCAGCCGAAATTGTGACATGAGACGTGAACTCTCCTTGAATGGGGATGGGGATCCCGGTTTCAATCGGGCCTCCGCTGTGCCAGAGTAACTGCGCCGCAACAACGCTGTCCAACCGGCTCGATCCGGAGCAACAAGCGCTGCCGTCGACCGGAAAGGACCCCCTGTGCACTCGATCGCTGTGGCCGGCCACCTCTGCCTCGACATCGCGCCGCGCCTCCGTGAGACGCCCGATGTCACCCCCGGCCACCTCAGCGAAGTGGGGCCGTTGGCGATAACGCTCGGGGGTTCCGTCGCCAACACCGGCGGCGCGCTCGCTGACCTCGGAGCAGAGGTGACACCGTTTGCGTCGGTCGGGCAGGACGAGCTTGGCAGCATCCTGGCGGCGCAGCTCAATGCCAGGGGCTTTAGCGAGCCTCAACTCTGCGCGTCGTCGGTCGCGACAACGTCATACAGCCTCGTCATCGAGAAACCCGGCGCCGATCGCGCTTTCTGGCACCACACCGGAGCCAACGATCAATTCGACGGAACCAACGTCTTTCTCGACGGCCACGGGCTGCTTCATGTGGGGTATCCGCCCTTACTCCCCCGCATGCTGAATGAGGGCGGTCGGCCGCTCTATGACCTGCTCTCGCGGGCGCGTGCCGCCCATGTCACGTCCTCGCTCGACCTTGCCGTCGTGGACCCGCGCTCTGCCGTCGGAGCGCTCGACTGGTCTGGCATCCTGGGGCTGGCTCTGTCCGAGACGGATATCGCAACTCCCAGCCTTGATGACCTCACGTCGGCCCTTCAAATTGAGGAGCCGTACTCACCCGCCCTCGTCGATCGGCTGGCTGACCGCATGCTTGCGGACGGCGCCGCTGTGGTCGCCATTTCGGCGGGGCATCATGGCCTGCTCGTCAAAACCGCGAGCGCGGCGCGACTTCGCGAGGGCGGCGCAGTGCTTGCGCCCCACGCCGAGACATGGAGTGACCGCACCCTGATTGTGCAATCTCGGCGGGTCGTGAACCCGGTGACGACCAACGGCGCCGGTGATGCAAGCACTGCTGGTCTGCTGTTCGCGCTTGCACGCGGTGCGACACTGGAGCAGGCCGCATCCCTCGCGACCGCGTGCTCGGCGGTGGTGATGAGCGGAATTCGCCCGACCCCGTCAACGATACTGTCGCTCGATTCCACGCTGGCTCCCTTGTTCACCCCCGGCGCTGCCGCATGAGCGGAACCGCGGTGGGCCCGATCCCGCTCCCCTCCAACCAACCGCCCGCGCGTTTCTACCGGGGTGGCAGCCGCATCTCTGAATTTCGCCATGAAGGGCCGTCGCCTCCGAATACTCCCGAGGATTGGGTGGGGTCGACCACGAGCGTGCGGGGTAATACCCCCGTCGGAATGACAAGACTCGGGGATGGCACACTGCTCGCCGAGGCGATCGCCAGCGACCCAAAATCGTGGCTTGGCTCGGATCACGTGGCGCGGTTTGGCATCGACACCATGCTGCTGGTCAAGCTGCTCGACGCGGGCCAACGGCTCCCGGTGCACGCGCATCCTGACGCCAGCTTCG
>NZ_JANLVV010000182.1:0-1065 GCF_031364185.1 Salinibacterium sp.
CTCCGCCAGAACCTGCTCACGGTGCACTGCTAGTGCCCTGCGTCTGACATTCGCCGGTGAGGTTTGATCACCACGACCGAAGCGGCCCCACGCCGTAGGTCGGGGCCCGTCCTGCGTGCGCCGCCCCGCCTCCCCCGCGGCTTCTGCGCACCTCTGGGACAAGTGCGTACGCGCGCCACACCGCAGTCGCCCCAAAACTGCGCAGATAGCGAGGCGGATGCCGCGACGCCGGGTCGCACCGGCGGCCCATCGGCTGCTCCCCGACGTGTGCGCTCCCGTTTGGTACAGGCACTGCAACTCGAGAGGTAGCGCACGACCCAAAACGGCGCAGACGATGAGCGGATGACGACCTCCCCCACGAACTACCAGCGCATAGGGCTAGCGGCGAGCAGAGGGCGCGCGAAAACGAGCCAGTATCGGCGCGTGAAAGGTGAACACCAGCAAGAGCAGGGCCGCCGAGACCTGCACTGCTATGGTGACGGCGACGAGTAGCGGCACCGAGACGTCGTACAGCGCCCCCGCGGCGGCCCCACCTGCCGCAGTGGCGACGCCGACGACCGCCGCGAAAATTCCGTAGGCGGTGCTCCGCCGGTTCGCATCCACAAGATCGGCAACGGTGGCGCGAAGGGTGGACTCCTGGATGCCGAGCGCCATCCCCCACAACAGCGAACCGGCAATGACGGCCGCGACCGTATCGGCAAAAGCAAGCGCCGGAACTGTGGCAGCCACGATGGGAAGCGCGAGAAGAACTCGAGGCCCAAATCGGTCGTAGGCCCAGCCGGTCGCGAGCGCCGCCAGCGCATCCACCACCATGACCCCGGCGTACAGCACGGGCACCAGGACGGGCGGAAGCAGGTTCGCTTCGACGATATGGAACGAGATCACGCCGAAGGTGGCGAAGCCGAGCATGGTGGTAGCCGTGAACGCGGAATACATCCAGAACGCCCGGCTGAGTCTCAGCCGCCCGCGGGGCGCGGGCGGTTCGTTCTCGCGTCGCTGGATCTCGTAGTCCATGGGATGGGGTGCTTTCCAGCGGAGCCAGACCAGCAGCGCAAGTGCGAGCAC
>NZ_JANLVV010000189.1:0-1031 GCF_031364185.1 Salinibacterium sp.
AGATCACCGACATCATGGCGGGCACGATCCTGCGAACCGCGGGCGGCTTCAGGCTCAAGAACGAAAATGCGCGAACGGTCGGTAACTTCGAATCCATCGAGTCGGCGCTAGAGGGGCTGTACGCGACGGTGTGAACCGTGAGGGCAACGCTGACGGCACCCACTTCGGCCCTAGCCCGACAGGCGCGCCATCTCGTCCGCATCGAGCACCAGGTCGGCCGCGTTCGCCGAGTCCCTGATGCTTTCGGGCCGTGAGGAACCCGGAATCGGGACCACGACCGGCGCGAGCGCTAGCTCCCACGCGAGGCACACCTGCTGGGCGCTGACCTCATGAGCGTCAGCGACGGCCTGGAATTGCGCCCACTTCCCGCCCAGCTCTTTCGCTCCCCCGATGCCACCGAGGGGGCTCCACGGCAAGAACGCGATGCCGAGCTCCTCGCACAGGCGAAGCTCGGGTTCGCTCGAGCGGAACTTCGGCGAGAACTGATTTTGCACCGACACCAGTCGTCCACCAAGAATCTCGTTCGCCTGCCGGATCTGGTCGGGGTTCGCGTTGGAGATACCCGCCATGCGAATCGTGCCGTCGTCCAGGAGATCTCGAATCGCCCCGACCGAGTCGGCGTAGTCGACCTGGGGATCCGGCCGGTGGAACTGGTAGAGGCCGATCGATTCGACACCGAGTCGTCGCGCGGAGGCCTGTGCGGCCTCCTTCAGGTAATCGGGGTGACCGTTCTGGTTCCAGGGGCCGGCGACGGGGCGAAGATGACCGCCCTTCGTCGCGACCAGGATCCCCGAAATGTCCGAGCCCCAGGAGGCGAGCGCCTCCGCGATTAGGCTCTCGTTATGGCCCACATCAATGCCCGGCAGATGGTACGCATCCGCCGTGTCGATGAGGGTGATTCCCGCATCCAGTGCCGCATGAATCGTGGCGATCGATCGCTCCCTGTCGGGCCGACCCTCAATCGACATCGGCATTCCGCCGAGCCCGATCGAGCTGACCTGAACCGTACCGATAGTGCGCTGTTTCATGGA
>NZ_JANLVV010000214.1:0-19118 GCF_031364185.1 Salinibacterium sp.
GGGCTGCTCGCGATCTTCTTCTTCGTGGTGGGGCTCGAACTGAAGGAAGAGTTCGTCGTCGGGAAGCTGCGCAACCCACGCACGGCCATCCTTCCCATCACGGCGGCCATCGGCGGCGTGGCTGTGCCCGCGCTGATCTACGTCGCCATCACGGCAAATGCCGACCCGGCGGCCTTGCAAGGCTGGGCCATCCCCGCGGCGACTGACATCGCGTTCGCGGTCGCGGTGCTTGCCGTGGTCGGGCGAAACCTGCCACCAGCGCTCCGCACCTTCCTGCTGACCCTGGCCGTCGTCGACGATCTGCTGGCGATCTCCATCATCGCGATCTTTTACACGGATGACCTCGACCCCCTGCCCCTGCTGCTGGCGTTGGTGCCACTCGGTCTTTTCGCACTCGCCGTGAACCGCGGCATCCGCACCATCTGGGTTCTGCTGCCACTGGGCATCATTACGTGGGCTCTGGTGCACGCATCCGGAATTCACGCGACGGTCGCCGGGGTAGTGCTCGGTTTCGTTGTGCCCGTTGTCGCGAGCAGGAGAGCCAGGGTCGAAGTCGGAAAGGATGTCGACGGCCAGCCGGTTTTCGACGGCCTTGCGGCTCATTTCGCCGACCGATGGGGGTCGATCTCCACCGGTTTCGCGGTGCCGATCTTCGCGTTTTTTGCGGCCGGTGTCGCCTTCGGCGGTGTGGATGGCCTCATCTCATCCGTGCAGAACACCATCGCGCTCGGCATCATCGCCGGGCTTGTGCTGGGTAAGGCGCTCGGAATCACGGCAACCACGTTCCTGGTCACCCGACTGCCAGGGCTGGGGCTCGACCCTTCGCTGAAGTGGATCGACATCATCGGAATTTCATTCGTCGCCGGCGTCGGATTTACCGTGTCACTGCTCGTCGGGGAGCTGTCTTTCGGCGCCGGAAGCCAGTCAGACGGGGACGTGAAGGTGGGCGTGCTGCTGGGGTCACTCATCGCGGCACTGATCGGCGGAGCCGTGCTCGGGCTGCGCAACCGCCACTACGCCCGACGGTAGGCGACGCCACTGTCGAGGGCCTTCCCCCTCGGTCTGGGCGCTAGCCTCGGACGTACGCCACGACTGAACAGGAGCGCAACCATGCCGCTCACTATTGTCATCGCCCCAGACTCGTTCAAGGGATCGCTGTCGGCTTCCGAGGTCGCCGAGGCCGTCGCCGCGGGCTGGCGTGAGGTGCGGCCGCAGGACGCGCTCATCCTGATGCCGCAGGCCGACGGTGGCGAGGGCACGCTCGACGCGGTCGAGGCCATGGTTACCGGCACGACACGGCACGAGATCGGCGACGTCACGGGTCCCGATGGGCGGCCGACTCCGGGCGTGTGGCTGGAGCTTCCCGGCGGCGTCGCTGTGGTCGAATTGGCTCAGTCGAGCGGGCTTCCGCTGATGGCTGCTCCGGATGCCATGGGCGCGACAACGCGCGGGCTCGGCGAGGTCATCCGGGCTGCCCTCGACGCCGGAGCGCAGTCGCTCGTGATCGGGTTGGGTGGCTCGGCTTCGACCGACGCGGCATCCGGTGCTCTCATGGAACTCGGTCTGCGGCTGGCAGACGATCGCGGCCGCCCCATCGCGGATGGCGGCCGGGCGCTCGCCGCCATCGCCGGCATCGACAGCGGAGCGCTTCGAAAACCCGGCAAGGTAACACTGCTGAGCGACGTCACGACTCCCCTGCTCGGGTCGACCGGTGCGGCCGCCACCTTCGGCCCACAGAAGGGCGCCACCCCCGAGCAGGTCGTCGAACTCGACGCGGCCCTGGCCCACTTCGCCGCGCTGTTCGGCGGGAATCCGACCGCAGCCGGGTGCGGGGCAGCGGGAGGCGCCGCCTGGGGTTTCGCGACGGCCTGGGGCGCCACGATCGTGTCGGGCGCGGACTACGTCGCCGAACTCGGCGGGCTTCCGGCAGCCGTAAGCAACTCACATCTGGTTCTCACGGGCGAAGGACGGTTCGACGCGCAATCGCTCGGTGGCAAAGTGGTGGGGCAGCTGCTGGTGACCGCGGCGGGCGCCGGAGTGCGCGTCGGGGTGATCGCCGGTCAGGTCGCCGTGGATACCGAATTGTGGACCGCATCCATCACCGAACTGGCCGGATCGGTCGAGGCCGCCCTGGGCGATACCGCCGCCTGGTTGCGCATCGCGGGGGCGAAAGCAGCGCACGAATTAGGTAGCGCGAATCAGTCGGCGTGAGCCTCCAGAAATTCGTACAGTTCGCGGTCGTCGACTCCCGGGAATGTGCCCGACGGCAGCGGGGAGAGCACGTGTGCATGCAACTTCGCACTCGACCATGCCTTTCCCGACCAGCGCTCGGAGAGTTGCGGCTCTGGGCGCCGGCAGCAGTTCTCGTCGGGGCAGGTCGACGACGTGCGGATGGTCGTCTCGCGGCCCCTGAACCATTTTGAGTGCGCGAACGGCACACCGATGGAAATCGAGAACTCTTCGGCGGCGGTGGTGCCGGTCTGGGTGGAGTCGAAGAATGTACCCTCCGGCGTGTCGGTGTACTGGTAGAACTCGGTCGTGCGGTTCGTGCGTGTGAACGCGGTACGAGCACTCCAGTGCCGGCACACGAACTGGCCCTCCGCCCCGCCCGTGGCATCCACCGGCAATCTGAGCCCGTCATTCTCGTAGGCCTTGGCCACCGCGCCGTCATCGCCCACCCGCAGGAAGTGCACCTCCAGATCGAGATGCGCGGTGGCGAGATTGGTGAATCGCAGGGCTGCCGCCTCATGGGTGACCCCAAACGCGTCCCGAAGGTCCTCGACGGCGATGTTCCGGTCTGTTTTGGCCTGGGCCAGGAAGGCGACGGCCTGCCTGCGTGGCATCAGCACGGCGGCAGCGAAATAGTTGATTTCGAGCCGCTGCAACAGAAAGTCGGCGTAGGTGACGGGAGTTTGGTGCCCGAGCACGCGGTGGCCCATCGCCTGCAGCGCCATACCGCGAAGGCCGTGACCTCCGGGAATGGATGCCGGGGGCAGGTAGATGCGTCCGTTCGCAAGGTCGGTCACCGAGCGCGCCGAGTGCGGCAGATCATGCACGTGCACGAGTTCGAACCCGAGTTTTTCTGCCATGCGGGTTACCGAACGATGAGTGAGCGCGCCCGAGGTGTGCCCCACTTCGGAGAGCAGGTTCTCGGCGGCCTGCTCGATGGCGGGAAGGTAGTTATCGATCGTGCGCATGTGTTGGCGCAGCTCGGTGTTGGCACGCCGTGCCTCCTCGGGCGTGGCAATCGACTCACGAGCTCGCCTGGCCAGTTCACGATGCAACCCCACCAGAACCTCGAGCGTCTCATCGCTCGTACCCTTGGACGGCCGGATGCCCGGAAGCCCCAGTGATGCGTAGACGCTGCCGTGCTGCGCGCGTTCAAGCTCAATCTCAAGCCCAGCGCGCTTGCTCGGCGGAGATTCGTCGAGCAGGTCGGCCAACTGCACGCCCACCACCCCCGCGATCGACGAGAGCAGGGTGAGCCGCGGCTCACGCCTGCCGTTCTCCATCAGAGATAACTGGCTGCCGGCGATTCCCACCTTCTCCCCGAGCTGGTCGAGAGTGAGCCCGGAATTGGTTCGAAAGTGCCGGATGCGCTGCCCCAGCGTCACAAGATCATTCACACCGTCACCATAGCGAAAGAATATGCCATCTTTCACACGGATGCGCTCCCAAACTCGTCCTGAACGCGCGCATAGTTGAGGAAGTCCAGATTATCGAGCGGAATGGAAGACCATGAGCATCGCAGAGCTGATGAGAACAGAAATCCATGCCCCGGAAGGCGCGCCCCGCGCCGTCGTCGAATGGGTTGAGAGCATCGCCTCAATCACCATGCCGGCAGACATCGTGTGGTGCGACGGGTCCAAGGCCGAGTTCGATGCCCTCACGCGAAAAATGGTGGCCAGCGGCACCCTGACCCGGCTCAATGCCGAGCACCGCCCCTATAGCTTCCTCGCTCGTAGCGACCCCCAGGACGTGGCGAGGGTTGAATCCCGAACCTTCATCTGCTCCGAGAAAGAGGATGACGCAGGCCCGACCAACAACTGGTGTGACCCCGCCGAGATGCGCTCGACACTCGAACCGCTCTTCCTCGGGAGCATGCGCGGACGCACGATGTACGTCGTTCCGTTCTCGATGGGCCCGCTCGGCTCACCGCTCGCTAGGCTCGGTGTGCAGGTCACCGACTCGCCGTACGTGGCCAGCAGCATGGGAATCATGACCCGCATGGGTTCGGCCGCTCTCGCCCTCATCACCGACCGCACCGTGTGGGTGCGCGCAGTGCACAGCGTCGGTTCCCCCCTGGGCCGTGGGCAGGTCGACGTGCCATGGCCGTCGAACGAGACCAAGTACATCACCCACTTCCCCGAAACCCGCGAGATTTGGTCGTTCGGCTCCGCTTACGGCGGCAACGCGATCCTCGCCAAGAAGGCGTTCGCCCTGCGCATCGCCTCGGTGATGGCGCGGGACGAGGGCTGGCTCGCCGAGCACATGCTCATCATCAAAATCACCAATCCGCGCGGCCGGATGTTTCACGTCGCCGCTGCCTTCCCGAGCGCGTGCGGTAAGACCAATCTGGCGATGCTGCAATCGACCATTCCCGGCTGGAGCGTCGAAACCATTGGCGACGACATCGCCTGGCTGGGGCGGGGCGCCGATGGCCGTCTGCGCGCCATAAACCCCGAGGCGGGGTTCTTCGGCGTTGCGCCCGGAACAAGCCGCGGCAGCAACCCCACGGCCATGGACACCATCTGGGGCAACACGATTTTTACGAATGTCGCGCTTCGCGATGATGGCGACGTGTGGTGGGAGGGCATGAGCGAGACCGCTCCCGATCACCTCATCGACTGGGAAGGCAACGACTGGACACCGGCCTCGGGGCGCCCGGCAGCACACCCGAATTCGCGGTTCACCGTGGCCGCACGGCAATGCCCGAGCATCTCGGACGACTGGGAAGACCCCCAGGGCGTCGTCATTGACGCGATAATCTTCGGTGGTCGCCGCGCGACCAACGTGCCGCTAGTGGTGGAGGCACGGGATTGGGAGCATGGCGTCTACCTGGGCGCCACCATCTCATCCGAGCGGACGGCGGCCGCCGAAGGCACCGTGGGCGAGTTGCGGCGCGACCCCTTCGCCATGATGCCCTTCGTCGGCTACAACATGGCCGATCACTGGGCGCACTGGTTGAAGGTCGGCGCCGAGCTTCGCAGCACAGGAAGCGTGCCCCGAATCTTCCAGGTGAACTGGTTCCGAAAAGGGTCGGACGGTTCATTCCTCTGGCCCGGGTTCGGCGAGAACTCGCGAGTGCTCGAATGGATTTTGGAGCGAGTGGATGGCCAGGTCGCCGCGAAAGACAGCCCCGCTGGCCTGCTTCCGATCGAGGGTGCACTCAATGTCGATGGCCTCGACCTGACCGAAAGCGACCTGGCCGAGTTGTTCGCGATCGACACCGAACTGTGGAAGGACGAAGCGGACTCGACCGAGGAATTCTTCGCAACGTTCGACGGCCGGGTTCCCGCGGCCATCCAAAAGCAGCTGACGATCCTCCGCGAGAAACTGGATCTGCAGCAAGAACGGGGCTGACCACAACGTTTTCCGCCGGTCGCTCGTCTTAGTAGGTGTGACCACCACTACATTCGAGTCGACCGCCGATTTCGGGGCGGCATTGCTCGGGAGGCCCGCTGTGTCGAAGAAGTCCGGTGAAGCGAGCTGGGAAACGACGGTCGAGCGGCTCGTCGCCGAGCGTGGCGACTCCCTTACCCGTTACGCCTACCTCGTCTCGGGCCGCCGGGATGACGCATCCGACCTCGTTCAGGAGGCGTTGGTCAAAACGTTCGGGCGCCTGCGCAACGGTTTCACGATCGCCAGCGCCGAAGCGTACGTGCGCCGCGCCATCCTGAATACCTATCTCGACGGCGGCAGGCGCCTCAGCACCTGGCTCAGGATCGTGCACCTTCAGGTCACCCCGGACGTGGTCGAGGGGATGGATGCCGCGACCGAGGCTCGACTCGACCTTCGCACGCAGCTCATGAGGCTCGCCCCTCGTGAGCGTGCCTGCATCGTGCTGCGCTACTACGAAGACCTCACCGTGAACTCGATCGCCGACGAACTGGAGATCAGCGCCGGAGCAGTCAAACGCTACCTCAGCGATGGCCTGGCGAAAATGGCCGTGTCTTTGGCGAGCGACACCGAACGCGAACTGCGCGACAACACCCCTGATTTCCACCAGCATGACCACCAGAAGGGGTCAACTCGTGCCCAGTGAAGACGAACTGCGCGACTTTCTTTCCTACGACGCCACACCGCACAACTCCATCGACACGACACAGGTCATCTCGCGCAGCCGACGCCGTCGACTGCCGAGGCAGATCGCCGCGGGTGCCGTCAGCGCCCTCGCCGTGGCGGGTATCGTCACCGTTGCCGTGCAGACCACGCAATTTACCTCCCCGGCGGCAGTGACCTCCCAGGGCGCCCCTGCCGATGGAACAACCGACGAGACGATGCCAGCCGAGGGGTTCCTGGACACCGGCCTCAAACGGGCGCCCGCCGAGAAAATCAACCTTTGCACCGGCGCGCTCGCCGAGGTCTCCCCCAGCCTTTACGGCCTGCAACTGGATGTCACGTTCCCCCCGACAGCGCCCGTCGGAACTGATCCGATCACCGGCACGGTGCGGCTCACCAACACCAGCGACACGCAGGTATCCGGCTACACGCCCCCGACACCCGCACTCACACTGTCCCAGGACGGGATGGTGCTATGGCACAGCAACGGCCCAGTGATCACCTCATTGGCCATCGTCGACCTGGCCCCGGGGGCATCCATGGAATACCAGGCGGCATTCACACCCGTGCGCTGCGCGGTTGACGACGATACGGAGCCATCGTTTCGCGAGGGTTTGCCCGCCGTTCCCGCCGGGCAGTACGAGCTGTCTGCCGTGATCGACTTCACCGCCGACCCCGGGATGATCCAGCCCGGCACACCCGAACTCGACCTTGTCACCGGGCCACTGTCGACGATCACCCTGGGCTGACCTGGTGACTGAGCTGACGTAACGACGGTCATGGGCGATACACGAAGGATCGCCGTCACGTCGTTGTGGCGGCGATCCTGTTCGCGATTCCGACACTACCCGACAGACGGGGCTCCCGATGACGTGACCCAGGATTACGGATGCACGGCGCAGAGCCTGATCGCTAGGGTGGAAGCCAACGATCCGTCGTCGCTTCACTGGGCCAGGCTTCCCGTCCACGCTTTCGCACGATCACCTCACCTCACGAAAGGCACGCCGAATGGCTAAGCAATCAATCCTCGGGCGCATCTCGCAGCTGCTCAGGGCCAACGTCAACAATCTGATCGACCAGGCCGAAGACCCGCAGCTCATGCTCGACCAGCTCGTGCGCGATTTCACGAACAGCATCTCGGACGCCGAGAGCGCCGTCGCCCAGACGATCGGCAACCTGCGACTGATGGAGCAGGATCACGCTGAGGATGTGGCCGCCGCCGCCGATTGGGGTCGCAAGGCTCTCGCGGCCAGCAATAAGGCCGATGAGTTGCGCGCCGCAGGCAACAGCGGCGACGCCGATAAGTTCGACGCTCTCGCGAAGATCGCGCTGCAACGCCAGGTGTCGTCTGAGAACGAGGCCAAGCAGGCCGAGCCCACCATCGCCTCGCAGACCACGACCGTCGATGCGTTAAAGAAGGGTCTCGACGGCATGCACGCCAAACTGTCGCAGCTCGTTGCCAAGCGCGACGAGTTGGTTGCCCGCTCGAAGACCGCCGACGCTCAGGGCCAGGTGCTCGACGCGATCAAGTCGATCGACCTGATGGACCCGACCAGCGAACTGGGCCGGTTCGAAGATAAGATCCGCCGCGAGGAGGCGAAGGTTGCCGGGCAGCAAGAGCTCGCCGCATCCAGCCTCGATGCGCAGTTTGAGGGTCTGGATGACGTCACCGAGCAGGCCGAAGTGGATGCCCGGCTCGCCGCTCTCAAGGCCGGCGGTGCTGCGCCCCAGGCCATCACCCAGTAGCGGGCCCGGCCTATCAAAGGGCAGTCGACGTGGGTCGGCTGCCCTTTTTTGTCGACTCGGGAACAGTCATCGCGCGGCTGGCGTTGCACCGTGGCATGACAACTATCGGATTCATCGGTTCAGGAAACATTGGCAGCCAGGTCGCGCGCAAGGCGATCGAGAATGGCTATGACGTCGTGCTCAGCAACTCCCGGGGGCCCGAAACCCTTGCCGGCCTCATCACCGAACTGGGGCCGAACGCTCGCGCGGCAACGGCCCAGCAGGCCGCCGAGGCAGCGGACATTGCGGTCGTCACCGTGCCGTTCAAAAACTACCGGGACGTTCCGGTCAGAGAACTTGCCGGCAAGATCGTGCTCGACACCAACAACTACTATTTCGAGCGAGATGGCCGCTTCCCCGAGATCGACAACGGCGAGGAGACGGTATCCGGCCTCCTCCAGAAGCACCTTCCGCAGAGCCACGTCGTGAAGGCGTTCAACCACATCCCCTCTGACGACATCACGACCGACGGCAAGCCGGCCGGTGATCCCGACCGCAGGGCGCTGGCCATCGCCGGTAATGATGATGCCGCGAAGACCACCGTCACCGAACTGTACGACACCTTCGGTTTCGACACGGTCGACGTGGGCTCGCTTGACGAGAGCTGGCGCGTGGAGCGTGACCGCCCCGCCTACGTCATCCGCCAGAACAAGGCCGAGCTTGTGGAGAACATCGCCAAGGCCACGCGCTAAAGTTCTCCCATGCCAGCCACCTTTGTCGTCGTGCCACAGTGGCAGGGCTCCGGATCGTCTCGTGCCATGCGCCTCGTCGATGGCGCCGAGGCGATCCGGGGAGACCTGCCGTCGTCATCCACCACCACCGTCGAGATTCCCCTCGAGGCTGGTGACATGCAGGGCACCGGGGTGCACCGCCTCAGTTCGCTCATGCTGGTGCGCGACCGGCTCGCGCAGGCGCTTCGAGAGGTCGACGGCACGGCGATTACGATCGGTGGGGACTGCGGCGTCGAATTGGCCGCCATCAGCCATGCCATCCAGTCACCGGATGTCGCGGTCGTCTGGTTCGACGCTCATCCCGACCTGAACACCCCGGAGTCGAGCCCCTCGGGTGCGTTCACCGGGATGGTGCTGCGCACGCTGATGGGCGAGGGCGTCGAGCAGTTGGTGCCCGCCACGACGCTGCACCACTCCCGGGTGGTGCTGGCGGGCGCGAGATCGTTCGACCCTGCCGAGGACGCCTGGATTGCCGAGCAGGGCATCCGCTGCATCGAGGCTTCTGACGTCAGCGCCGAGTCACTGATTGCCGCCGTGGAGGCCACCGGCGCAGCATCCATCTACCTTCATATCGACCTGGATGTCATCGACTCGTCCGATTTCACCGGTCTCGGCTACCCGGAGCCCTTCGGAGTCAGCTCTGCTGCGCTGCTCGACACGATCAAGGGTCTGGTCGCGAAGTTTCCGCTGGCCGGTGCCGGTGTGACGGAGTTCGCGCCGGCGTCGGTAGCCGATTCCGCCGACGATATGCCCACGATCCTCAGGATCATCGGTGCGCTGAGTTCTGCCGCCTGAGCGCGGCACCGCCATCGTAGGCTGGTCGCATGACTGCCAATGATGACGATGTGAGCCCCCGCGTCACCGTCGAACGCGACGGCCACGTGCTGCTGATCGGGCTCAACCGGGTCGATAAACGCAATGCCGCCGACATGCGCCTGCTGCAGGAATTGTCGCTGGCCTACGGGATGCTCGAGCGCGACCCCGAATTGCGAGTCGGATTTGTCTTCGCGCACGGTGACCACTTCACGGCGGGGCTCGACCTTGCCGATGTGGGGCCGCATATCGGCGCTGAGGGGCTCAATCTGGTTCCCGAGGGCGGGATCAACCCGTGGCAGGTCTCGGGCGAGCAGCTCACCAGGCCCGTCGTCATCGCGGTGCAGGGCACCTGTCTCACGCTCGGCATCGAGCTCATGCTGGCCAGCGACGTCGTCATCGCGGCAGACAGCACGGTGTTTGGCCAAATCGAGGTGTCGCGTGGAATCCTGCCGTTCGGCGGTGCCACCATCAGGTTTCCGCGCGCCGTCGGCTGGGGCAACGCGATGCGATGGGTGCTTACCGGTGAGTCCTTCCCAGTCTCGGAGGCACATCGCATCGGCCTGGTGCAGGAGGTCGTGAAGCACGGGGAACAGTACGACCGGGGTCTGGAAATCGCCCGGCGCATCGCGGCACAGGCACCCTCGGCGGTGCAGGCAGCACTCGTGAACGCGCGACTGGCCATCAGGCAGGGGGATGCCGCGGCAGAAGCCTCGCTGCAACCCGAGCTGGTGCGGCTCGCCCAAACAGAGGATGCCCGCATCGGCATGGAATCGTTCCTGACCCGACAGAGCGCGAACTTTATCGGCAGGTAGCGGGCAAGCGGGCGAAGTTTCGCGCAGTATGGGAGGTGACGACCATCGAGCCACAGGAGCTAACCGTGACACCACATCCCGAAACCCACTTCGACGTTGTCATCATTGGCGCCGGAGCCGTCGCCGAGAACGTCGCTGACCGGATCGTGCAGGGGGGCCTGAGCGCGGTCGTCATCGAAAGCGAGCTCGTCGGCGGCGAATGCTCGTACTGGGCGTGCATGCCCTCCAAGACGCTGATCCGCAGCGGCATGGCTCTGCGGGCCGCGAAGCGAGTCGCCGGCGCGAAGGAGGCGGTCACCGGTGAACTGGATGTCGCGGCGGTGCTTGCACGCCGCAATAGTTTCACCCACGACTGGGATGACGAGAGCCAGGTGGGCTGGCTCGAGCACGCCTGGATCGCGCTGGTGAGAGGTCACGGCCGACTCACCGCAGCCAGGGAGGTCACGGTCACGGCGACAGACGGCAGCACCACCGTGCTGACCGCGGGACACGCTGTGGTCGTGTGCACAGGGTCAGACCCGCTGTTGCCCGACATTGAGGGCCTTCGCGAGGCAGGGCCGTGGACCCCGCGGGAGGCGACCAGCGCCCAGGAGGCACCGGCAAGCCTGGCGATCATCGGCGGCGGGGTCGTCGCGGTCGAAATGGCCACCGCCTATGTGAGCCTCGGCACGACCGTGACAATCCTCGCCAGGAGCGGACTGCTCCAGGGCCAGGAAGACTTCGCGGGTGACCTGGTCGCGGCGAGCCTGCGCGAACTGGGCGTCGACATCCGTACGGCCGCTCCGACCAGGGTGGAGTCAACCACGGACGGCTTTGCGATCACGATCGACGGGGAGACACTTCGAGCCGAGAAGCTGCTCGTTGCCACGGGGCGGGTGCCACGGTCATCCGATATCGGAATGGAGATTGCCGGGCTCACTGCCGGTGACTGGATCGAGGTGGATGACACGCTGAAGGTCGTCGGAAGCGATTGGCTGTATGCGGCTGGCGACGTTAACCACCGGGCTCTCCTCACCCACCAGGGCAAGTACCAGGCGCGTGCCGTCGGCGATGTGATCGTGGCCAGGGCGCTCGGTAAGCCCGTGGATGACGCGCCCTGGGGTGCGCACGTGGCGACCGCCGACCACGAGGCCGTGCCGCAGGTCACCTTCAGCGAGCCCGAGGTGGCCTCCGTCGGGCTCACCTCCAGCGCGGCGCGCAAGGCCGGCTACGACATCCGGGTCATCGACTACAAGCTCGGAAATGTGGCGGGCGCAAGCCTCCTGGCCGACGGCTATGAAGGTCAGGCGCGCATGGTCGTCGACGAGAAACGGAAGGTCATCATCGGGGTCACCTTCGTCGGCCAGGACGTCAGCGAACTGATCCAGGCGGCGACCATTGCCATCGTCGGGGAGGTGCCGATCGACAGGCTGTGGCACGCCGTGCCCGCCTACCCCACGATGAATGAGATCTGGCTGCGCCTGCTCGAGACCTATGGTCGCCCGGAAGCCTGACGAGCGTTCAGCGGGCCACCTCCGCATAAATGCCGAGCAGGCTCGCCGCGGCCAGTGCCCAGGTGAAACGTTCTGCGTGGGCCCGGGCGGTGAGTCCCATCGCCACGCGACGATCGGCATCCTCGATCATGACCGCAATCTCTGACGCCCAGTACCGGGGCTCCCGTGTGCCGAGCAGAATGCCGGATACTCCCTCGCTGACGGACTCGGTGAGGCCCCCGGTGCGTGAGGCGATCACCGGAGTTCCGGCGGCCGCCGACTCCAGCGCGACGAGACCGAACGTCTCCGAGAACGACGGCATGATCGTGACGTCGGCCGCCGATAGCAGATCCGCAAGCGCGTCGCGGTGCAGCGCGCCTACAAATCTGATGTCGGATGCCACGCCCAACTCGCCCGCGAGCCGCACGAGTTCATCGGCGAAGGCTTCATCACCGGGCGTGACCTCACCCGCTACGACGAGGATCGGCGCCCAGCCACGCATCGCGTGCAACTCGGCGAGCGCACGAACGGCCAGTTCGTGCCCCTTCAGGGGCTGGACGCGACCGGCGATCACGACGATGGGCCGGTGAGCTTCGAGGTGGAGTGCCTCACGGATCGCGTCTCGCGTCGCTTCGGTGCGGGGCGAGAACAGTCCAAGGTCCACGCCGGGTGGGACGATCCAGGTTCGGTCAGCCGAGGCTCCCACGAGGTCGATGAGGGCCGTGGCCTCCGCCGACGACGCCGCAATGATGGCATCGGCCTGGTTGGCGATGAAGGTCTCGCTGCGGAGCCTCTGTTCGGGTTCGGGGGCAGCATCCACTACAGCCATGGCATTTTTCATCGCGCCGACCGTGTGAAAACTCTGCACCAGGGGCAGTCGAAGCTCGAGCGAGACGGGCAGCACGGCGATGCCGCTCAGCCAGTAGTGGGCGTGCATCACATCCCACTGCAGATCGGAGCGGCGCGCCAGCCGCGCGACGGCTTCACCGAATTCGTCGGTGACTTCGGGAAGGCGCAGTTTGGGCAGAGGGCCGGCCGGGCCCGCCGCCAGCTCGTGCAGGGTGACGCCCGGCAGGAGCGAGCGGGAGACCGGATCACCCGTGGCGCGCGTGAGCAGATCCACTTCAACATTTCTGATGGCCAACTCGGCAGCGATACCGAGAACAGACACGTTGAGGCCGCCGGCGTCTCCCGTGCCCGCCTGGGCGACCGGGGACGTGTGCATGGAGATCATCGCCACGCGCTGGATGCCTGGGGCCATGCTGCCACTGTATTGTGCCAACCATGGCGATCGACGGTTCCCCCTCCGCTGAAGCACCCGGTCGGGCGTCCGGCGGAATCGTTCGCCGGCTGCGCAGGCTGGGGTGGTTGCGCGGGATAGTGCTGAGTCCGGTAGTGGCACGGCCGGGATTCTGGTTCGCGACCGCATGCGCCTGGGTGTGGGGCGGGGTGCTGGGGCGGTTCAGACTGCGGCGATCGGGGGGTTTGGTCGTGGCATCCGGTCTGCCCTCATGGGCGTATGGGCGCGGCGGAACGACCGTCGGCGCCGTGTACCTGACCACAGACAACACCAGCGCGCGGGTGCTCGAACATGAGGCTGTGCATTGCGCACAGTGGAAGAAGTACGGTCTTGCCTTTATCCCGCTCTACCTTGATGCGGGCCGGGACGCCACGCTCAACCGTTTCGAGGTTCAGGCTGGGCTGGCGAAGGGCGGGTACGGCCGATGAAGGGTTCGGTTTAGTTCGAGCTGAGCATGCGGGCCGCACCGTCGGCGGCGATCCACGAGTACACGGTGCTCTCTCCAAATGCGCTCACGGGCAGCATCTCGGCGAGCCAAGCGTTGGTTGAGCGGCGCAATGACTGGCCACGATCGCGCACCAGCCAGCAGACGGCGAATCGGCCCGGGGCGGCGAGATTCGCGATGTCGCCCTCGGACTGCACTTCGATGAAAACCTGTCCGCGCGCCGAGGCTGGCAGCGTCGCCAGGATCACCCGAATCGTTTCGAGCGCGTTCTCGTCGCCGGCGAGCAGCAGCCGGTCGGCGGCGCTCGGGTTCCACGAGATGCTCGCGGTAGGGGTTTCTGGGGTAGCCATGTCCTCTCCAGTATAGGCATGCCTTACCTAATATTGAGCGCCTCGGGACGATTCACAGCGTCGCGATATCACCACTGTGGTGGGTGCCGCGTGTGCCAACCCAGGCGTCTCTCCAATTGCGCGCCCAGGGCAAGCAGCACGTCGTCACGACCTGGCCTGCCAATCAGTTGAACGCCCATCGGAAGGCCGGCATCCGTCATCGAGATGGGCAGGCTGATGGCCGGCAGCCCACTCACATTGACGAAGCTCGTCCACGGCGTGTACTGCACCTGCTGCGCGAAGTTGAGCTCGGGGTCGTCCTGGCTGTACCAGCCCACCGGCCGGGGAGTCATCGCCAGCATCGGTGTCATCACGACGTCGAACGAATCGAATTGCCGGATGACACTGCGCTCGAACATCGATAGCTGCTGCAGGGCCGTGGCCAGGTCACGGGCGCCCAACTCACGGCCTCGGGCGACGAGCCAGCGCGTCAGCGGTTCGAGCAACTCGAGTTGGTCGCCCTCGGCCGGGATGCTGGCGGCTCCGGCCTGCCAGAGGGTGCGGAATGCGGGGGCGTAGGTCGGGTCGCTGTCGAGCGCGAGGTCGTCGAGTCCATGCCCGAGCGCGTCGAGCTGTGTGGTGGCGAGTGACAGCGCGGCCGTGGCCTCCGCTGAGACGGCGATGTCATAGTCGTTATCCCAGGGGGAGGTCGTCATGACACCAATCTGGAAACGTCCCTCACCGCGCACCGCGGCATTGAGGTACGCTCCACCGTCCCAGAGTGGCGGGCCGACAGACCAGGGAGACGGGCCCGCGATAGCGTCCAGGAGCAGCGCCGCGTCGGCGACGGTTCGCGCGAGCGGCCCGTCAACTACGAGCCCTCCGAGCGAAAGGAATCCTGATCCGGCGGGTACCCGCCCGCGGGACGGTTTGAGGCCGACCAGCCCGGTGGCGGCCGCCGGGATGCGGATGGATCCGCCGCCGTCCGAGCCCGGAGCCACGGGCAACAGGCCCGCCGACACGGCGACGGCCGCTCCACCGCTGCTGCCTCCGGCGCCGAGGGTGACATCCCACGGGGTTCGCGCGGGCGGGGCCACCCGGGATTCGGTGTACGCAGGCAGGCCGAACTCGGGAGCGTTGGTCTTGCCCAGACTCACGCCGCCTGCCGCATCGAGTGCTGTGACGATGTCGTCGGATTGCTCTGGAACGAAGTCCTGCGACAGTCTCGAGCCGAATGTGGTGCGCACTCCGGCTCGCTGCCAGAGGTCTTTATCGCCGAACGGCAACCCCCACAGCGCGGCCGACTTCGGCACGTTCTGCTCGATGTGGCGGGCCCGTGCGATTGCCGCATCCGGCGTGACGGTCATAAAAGCCCCTAGTCCGCTGTCAAGCCGCTCGATGCGGTCGAGGTAATGGCGCGTGAGCTCGGTCGGCGAGACCTCGCCGCGGCGCAGCCAGTCGAGCTGCTCCTGGGCGGTGAGGTGATGGAGTTCGAACATCCTCCGACCATAAACCTTCATCGGCGGGGCCGCCCTGATCTGGCCTCGCGCGCACCGGGACTGGTGCCTCGTCCGGCAACGTATGGCCCTGTGCCATACGTTGCCGGGACGGCACCCTGACCCCCGAAGATCGCTATGACACCAAGAGAGCTACTTGCGTAATGCCAGCCTCATCGTGACGGTGCCGAGCCAGCGGTCGAACTTGAACCCGACCCTGCCCATGTGCCCGACATCCTTAAAACCGAGCCTTTCGTGCATCCGGATTGACGCATCGGCGTTTTTATCCGCGATCACCGCGATGATCTCCCTCACTCCCGCCGCCCGTGAGCGCGCGATGAGATCCGTCATTATCGCGATGCCCAGCCCCTTGCCGGTCGAGGCCGGCCCCAGGTAGACGTGGTTCTCGACACTGAACCTGTATGCGGCCTTCTCTTTCCACGGATAGACATACGCAAAACCGAGCAGGTTGCCCCCGGGGCTGACCGCAACGACGAAGGGAAACCCGCGCTGGGTCACCTGGTCGAACTTTTTACGCAGCACGGGAAAGGTCCACGCCACCTCGTCGAACGTGATCGACGAGTTCAGCACGTAGTGGTTGTATATCTCGCGAATGCTCGGCAGGTCGCCCAGCTCGGCCTGTCGCAATTCGAAGGAGAACGGTGCCTCCGGCACCGGAACCGGGCGGAGATGAGGAGGCAGCTGGCGACGCGGCTGGTATTCCTCCTCGAGCATGCATCGAGCCTAGTCAGCTTCCGACCTGGAACTCACAGCGACCAGTCGACAGCGGATGCGCCCTGTTTCAGCAACAGCTCGTTCGCACGGCTGAAGGGCCGCGACCCGAAGAACCCGTTGCGGGCAGACAGTGGACTGGGATGCGCACTCGTGATCGTCGGAGTCGAGCCGAGCAGGGGGCTGAGGCTTGCGGCATCCCGACCCCAGAGAATCGCCACGAGTGGCCCTCCCCTGGCAACGAGCGCGCGGATCGCCGCCTCGGTCACGGCCTCCCACCCCTTGCCGCGATGTGAACCCGAGGTGCCTGCCTGCACCGTCAGCACCCTGTTCAGCAGCATCACGCCGTGCGAGGCCCAGACGCCGAGATCCCCATGCGCGGGAACAGCGAGACCGAGGTCGTCGTGCAACTCCCGGTAGATGTTCTGCAGGCTGCGAGGAACCGGGCGAACTCCCCGGTCAACGGAGAATGATAGCCCCACGGCGTGCCCAGGGGTGGGGTACGGGTCTTGACCGACTATCAGCACGCGAACCTCCGACAGCGGCGCGGTGAAAGCCCGAAACACGTTCTGTCCTGCGGGAAGGTAGGGCCGTCCGGCCGCGGTCTCGGCCCGCAGGAAATTCCCCATCGCCGCAATCTGTGGTGCTACGGGATCGAGCGCCGCCGCCCAATCCGGGTCAATCAGCTCGGCGAGTGGGGGGCGATCAGCCATGGGATAACGGTACCGGCACGGTAAGGCACTACGATCCGGTCATGAGTCTTCTCCCGGGAAAATCAGCACTCCGAGGCAAAGCCGGCGCGATCACCTTCGGCCTGGTCGGCTACCTATTTCTGGTCGAGATCGTCAGTGGCATCCTGCAGGGATACTACGTTCCCCTGATCAGCGACCTGGTCGTCTACCTCGGCATCACCGACGCTGACTTCAACTGGTTCGAGGCAGCGCAGCTGCTGCTCTCGGCTCTGGTCGTGCCGGTGCTGGCCAAACTCGGTGACATGTACGGCCACAAGAAGATCCTGCTCATCTCGACGGTGGTGACGGCGCTGGCGAGCTGGGGGCTTGTCATTGCCGATAACTTCGTGATGTTCCTGATCGCCTGGGCGCTGCAGGGCTTCTACGTGGTCTGGCTGCCGCTCGAGGTCGCCCTGATCTTTGACCGCGGGCGCCTCACGGGCAGGGGCGCATCACAGACGCGGAGAGCCGCCGGATTTCTCGTGGTCGCCCTTGAGGCCGGCGCCATCGTCGGCGCGCTACTGGGCGGCCGGGTACTCGGCTGGACCGGCGAGAATGTGCCCGTCACGCTGATGGCCCCCGCGATCGCCGTGACCCTGGTCTTCTTCGTGATTCTGCTGGGAGTGCCGGAGTCGACTCCCCTGCCGGGCAGGTCCCTCGATGTGGCGGGATTCAGCATCCTGACCATCGGGTTGCTGCTGATTACGTCGGGGCTGACCTTCCTCAGGCTCAATGGGCTGGAAGCCTGGTGGCCGTACCTTCTGATTGTGGCGGGACTCGCCACGTTCATCCCGTTTACCCGCTATGAAATGAAGCAGAAAGACCCCGCGATAGACCTGCGGGTGTTGGCACAGCCGAACATGTGGCCCGTGCAGCTGACCGCTTTGCTGATCGGCATCAGTCTGCTGGGAGCGCAGGCGCCGCTCAGCACCTACGCCGGCACAGACCCATCGAACGGCTACGGGCTGGGGCTGGACTCGACGGACAGGTCAACTTTGATCGGCGTTTATCTGATCTCGATGATCGGTGGAGCGCTGTTGTTCCCCCTCGTCTCGCGGTGGCGTTCCCCCAGGGTCGCGCTCATCATCGCGGCGTTCTTCGTCGCGGCTGGGTACCTGCTGTTCCTCCCCTTCCACCTCGAGACGTGGCAGGTCTTTACAAACATGTGCATTGCCGGCCTCGGTTCGGGCGCACTGGTCGGGGCCATGCCCGCGGCGGCCGCCGCCGCCGCCCCGCGAGGGCAGACTGGAATCGCGGCGGCGTTGACCAACACGACGAAAACTATCGGCGGATCGTTCGCCTCGGCGATCTTCGGGATCGTGCTCGCCATGGGCGTGGTGACTGCGGCCACCAGCACCGCATCGAGCCTCGCCGGTTACCTGGCAGTGTGGGCCATCTGCGGCCTGGGCGCGCTGGTTGCGGCGGTGCTGCTGTTCCTGGTTCCGAAGCTGGCCTTCGCCGACATCGGAGTCGAGCCCGAGCCCGGCGAGACTAGCGAGGCTTCAGCTCGCCCCTGATCACCTTATGCGGCGCGGCCTGAGCCACCGGCTTGATGGTGACGAGGTCGAGATTGACGTAGAACGGCAGCTCGAGCATGTGCACGATCGCCTCGGCGATGTCCTCGGCGTAGAGAGGGTTCGGAACGTTGTCGTACACGGCGTCGGCCTTTGCCTGGTCACCCCCGAACCTGACGAGCGAGAATTCCTCGGTGTGCACCATGCCCGGGGCGATTTCGGTGACGCGGATCGGCTCCCCCGCGAGTTCGAGCCTGAGCACGGCCACCATGGAGGCAACGGCGTGCTTGGCGGCGACGTATCCACCGCCACCCTCGTAGGCGAGGTGACCGGCAATCGACGTGACGGTCAGGATGTCAGCACTGGCGCCCGGCACCACCGCAGCTCTCAGCAACGGCAACAGCGCGCTCGTCACACGCTTGACCCCGACGACGTTCACGTCGAACATCCGAATCCAGTCGTCAGCGTCGCTGGCCTCGACACTCGAAAGACCCAGTGCTCCGCCGGCGTTATTGACGAGGGCATGGATGGGGCCGAGGGATGCAAGGTGGTCGCGCAGGGCATCCACGTCGGCCTGGCTCGTCACATCGGCGACGAAGACGTCGGCGCCGGTCTCCGCGGCGAGCGCCTCGAGCCTGTCGGCCCGGCGGGCCACACCGACCACGTCCCAGCC
>NZ_JANLVV010000217.1:0-7762 GCF_031364185.1 Salinibacterium sp.
TAGACGACGCTTGGCACCGCGGCCATGAGGTCGACGATGGTGACGAGGCCGTTCTTGATCTTGGCCGGCGCGTACTCGCTGATGTAGAGGGCAGTACCGAGCGCGAGCGGCAGCGCGAACGCAATGGCGGTCAGGGCGATGAAGAAGGTGCCGGCGAGAACCGCTGCGATGCCGAACTTTCCGGAGTTTGGATCCCAGCTCTGCTCGGTGAGGAACGAAGGCCCGGCTACCTGCAGCGCCGTGAACCCTTGGTAGGCGAGAAACAGTCCCACAAGCGACATGACGGTGACCACGATGGTGCCGCCGCCGCGCGCGATCCAGCGGAACGCGGCATCCGGTCGGTCGATCTTCGACGACAGCTTGCGCGGTTTGTCCTGCGGGATCGGCAGTGCCTCGGTTGCTGGTTCGATGGTTGCCGGCTCGGCGACCTCGAGCAGCCGGGTTCCAGGCTCATCGCTGGCGGCCAAGGTCGCCTCCCATCAGCGCCGGCAGGTTGAGTCGCGCCCCGGTGTGCAGGGTCGCCGCCACCACGGCTTTGCGTGCAATCTCGATCGAGTGGCGGCGATCTCGGTCGGTGACGTACCAGCGTGCGCAGGTCATCACCGGCACGCCATCGACCGTCGCAAACCACCCGTACACCCCGCGACCAGACTCGCTCACCTGCTCGATGACAGAATCGGCGCTCGAATCAACCACGTACTGAGCGCCGACGGTGGCGGCCTCGAACGTGCCGTAGACATCCACGCTCCTGGCGAGCTCGCGGTTATTCGCCGACACCAGTTGCCACACGACGCGGCTATCACCGACGACAGGCACGGTGGCGCGAGCGGTGCGGCCGACCACCCGCGAAACGTGAGCCAGCCACGGGGTTAGCTTCGGGCTTTCGGCACTCTGAAAGCGCACGAAAACTATGCGAGGTCCAACAGCCATCGTCAGGCCACTTTCTACTCAAGGCCGCGCTTTGGCTTCGGGTAGCCAGGCAATCGAATTCAAATAAGCAGCACTAAACGCGTCGGGTCAGGTGCGCATACGACAGCACCTTTTTAGGTGAACAATGGATGTATCGGGGTACCGCTCGGGGTACACTTCGGCTCCGCCCGGTGACCGGGACTTCGGTGGCTCTCTCGGATCGCCTGAGGGCGAACATCGGCGGCTATTTTATCGAATATGTATTCGAATGTGTGCTAGAATCGAGTATGTTGAGCAGCGAGGCAATCACCCGTCAGGTGGATGTCGTTGCCCACGATTTGGCGGCGTTGATCGAGCTGCTTCACGGGGACTCATCCGACACTGTGGGGCCTGTTTCTGATGTCGTAGCAGCGGTGGAGTCGATGGGTCGGCTTGCAGATTGTGCCCGAGTTCGCGTCCTGGCGCCGCTGGTGAATGACCCGATGCTGGGCGAACATCTCGGGTACCCGTCTGCGACTGCTGCGTTGGCATCACTCGCACACATCTCGGAACGCTCCGCTCGCGCCCGACTCACTATCGCTGGCGCCGTAAGCGCAGGCCGAACAATCACCGGTGCCGCTCTTCCTGCCACCTGCCCGGCAGTGAGCGCGGCGCTTGATGCCGGTGGGCTTGGCCTGGATGCTGCCACTCTCATCACGACAGAGCTGGCCTCCATAGCCGGGCGGGCGCCCGCCGATGTGCTCGATATCGCCGAGACCGTGATGGTGGGTCTCGCAACCGGCCTCACCCCCAACGGACAAGCCAAGGCCGCCGCCGTATCGGTCGACTTTCTCGCCGGCGAAATCCGACAGGTCACGGCCGCTGCAGACCCTGACGGTGCCCGCCCCCGCGAAGAGCGAGCAATACGTCGCCGTGAATTCCGCCTGGGAACTGCGGATGACGACGGCCTCATCCCTGCCAGCGGCAGGCTGCTGCCCGAGATCGGGGTGCTTCTGGCCGGGTTGCTGGAAGCGCATCGCCGCTCCCCGAGGTTCGTCGACCACAGTGTCCTGAATGCCGACGATCTCGGCCTCTCGACAGACCCACGCACTCCCGGACAGCGTCGCCACGATGCCCTCGGCGAGATTCTGATCGCCGCGTCCGCCGCCGACGGGGCACCACGCCTCGACGGCCAGGCAGTCACCGTCCTCGTGACCGTCACCGCTGCTGACCTCGCGAACGACGCTGGCCTCGAGTCTGACGGCATCGGCACCATGGCTGGCTCACCCTTCCCCGTGTCTCGCTGCACCGTCGAGCGCTTCATCGACGCGGGTGGCTACCGCGCCGTCACTACCGACGAGAACGGCGCCGTCACCGCCATCAGCTCACCACAGCGCTGCTTCACCCCGATGCAAAGACTCGGAATGGTCGCCCGCGACGGGGCCGGATGCTCAACCCCCGGATGCACAAGCCCCCACTACACGCTGCAGGCACACCACGTCATCCCCGACCGGGATGGCGGCCCCACCGCGCTCGATAACGGACTGCTGCTGTGTTTCTGGCATCACCAACAGGTCGACACAGGGCCGTGGGAGTACCGCATGGTCGCAGGCCTCCCGCAGGTTCGCGGGCCAGGCATTCCCGACTGGACGCGAACACGCACGCCACTAGCACGAATCGCGTGACCAAGGCGGCACCCGAGAGGTCACGCCTGCGCCAGCAGCGCAAAACGGAGATCAGGGGCTGCCGAGGACATACTGCCTACTCAGGAGCTCATCCGGCTTCGACAAAAAGCTATCGGGTTTCCGAAACCAAACCCAGTGCTATTCAATTCGCACTCATATGCACAGTGAATCTCGGCGTCTTAAAGCCCGGAAGATCAGCAGGAGCAGTGTTAGTCGAAATCTGGAGTCGATGACACGTGCGATGCGGTGGGCTTAGGTCTAAGAGTTTTCGCGATCGTGGCTTCGATCTTCTCTCGTGACTGGTTGGCTATGACACGCGATATGCAGATGAGATGGAATGTCGCGAAGCGCAGCAGAGAACCACACCCTTGCACGAGGGCCCCGCAGGTACACGCCGATGCCTGCCGCGCCAGGGACTAGCGGCCCGCGCAGCTCGTTACGGCTCGGTGTCGGTCAGCGCGTCGAGGGTGGCCATGTCATCGTCGGTGATGTCGAAATCAACATCGGCGTTTTCCGTCATCCGCGACGCGCTCGTCGTCTTCGGCAGCGGCAGGATGCCGTTCTGCAGTACGTAACGGATGCAGAGCTGCGCCACCGACCGATCGTATTTCGCGGCGATCGCCGTCACATCCTCGTGGTCGAGAATTGCGCCGGTGGCCAGCGGGGAGTATCCCTCGACCAGGATGTTGTGCTCCGCGCAAAATTCCACAACGTCGTTCTGGGTATGGCCGACGAAGTAACGGATCTGGTTGGCGTGCGGGGCAACTGTGGCTGACGCCAGGAGCGACTGCAAGTCATCTACCTCAAAGTTGGAGACGCCGATCGCGCGGGATCCGCCGGCTCCGAAAATTTCCTCGAGAGCCCGCCAGGCCTGCCTATTCCCCTCGCGATGGTCGCTGCCCATGTCAGACCAGGGCCACGGCGCGTGGATCAGATACAGGTCGACATAGTCGAGATCGAGAGCGGCCATCGACACATCGAAACTCGCCTTGGCGCCGTCGTAGTCCTTGACTTCGGCGGGCAGCTTTGTGGTGATGAACAGTTCGTCGCGGGCGATTCCGCTGTCGCGCACCGCCCGGCCCACACTCGCCTCGTTGCCATAGACCCGCGCGGTGTCGATGTGACGATATCCAGCTTTCAGCGCAGCCGCGGTCGCGTCGTAGGCCCCGGCTCCGTCCGGGATCTGCCAGGTGCCAAAGCCGATCTTCGGGATGGTGTTGCCGTTATCGAGGGTGAACGTGTCAGTCAGTGCGGCCATGATGATTTCCTCACATTGCGAGACTCGGAACTAGAGACCTTCCACCGATTGTAGACAGGCAAATTTTCCTGGCATCCCCCCTTGCGCTCGCGCCCCATCAGTCTGACTCGACGAGGGGATCATCGAGGTTAGACAGACGATTGACGAGAGCTGCGAATAGGTCTACTGCACGTCAAACTGTCAGCAAACCGTGCTGCAGACCATAGCGACTTCGCCGGGGCGAGCTTGTATGGCCACGCTACTCCCCAGCTGAATTCCGGGAACAGTCCAGGAAACAAGAGTGTTTAGAGCGATGTCATCATGAATAGGTGTCACATTGCGTGACTATGCCGTCGGGTCAGAACGCCGTGAATTCATGGGGACGTATGTGAAACTTGTCCCGTTTTCCGAAGATCTCTGCGACTGCAGTGCCAACCTCGACGTGCTGCCTAAACGAGCCTTGAGCTATCGAAACCCGATCCGCGTAGTTTCCAGAGCCCCTCCCGGCTCCGCCTCCAGGACTCGAACCTAGACCTAACAGCTCCAAAGGCTGTCGTGCTGCCATTACACCAAGGCGGACCGCACTCTCGTGCCCCCATAGTCTGCCAGACCGAGCATCACCCGATCGTCATCCGCCGCCTGGACTGCTGTCGTTAACTTTGAGGCGACAACGCGTTAATCGCGCCCCCTATGCTGCGCATCATGAGAACGCACACCCTCCTAGCCGCCGCCGCACCGCTGCTTCTGTTGCTGGCCGGCTGCACTGCCACACCCGCGGCGCCGCCCGAGGGCGAGACCTACGTTTCTGCTCCTGAGACTCCGGATGCCGCACCCGCCGCCGAAGCGCCCGGCGCCGTCGAGGCCGACACGACCCTCATCGTCAAGACCATCGCGACGGCCCCGAACGGTGCGCAACTGGCGCTCGAGATGCGCGTGCACCAGCCAATCGCCTTCGACGACATCGCCAATCAGACCCTACCGGGAGCCTTCGTCGAGTCGTGCGGTTCCACCTATAACGCCGACCTGTTTGCGGCCGAGGCGTGGAGCTTCGCCCGGGCGAACATCAGCGCGGTGCCGACTGCCGCATCCACTTCGGAATGGCCCTTGGGCAGCCCCATCGGTGTGATGCCGACCCCGGACGGCCTCCCCATCGTGGGGCGAGGGATGCTGCGCGAAGACCCATCCGCTACCACGCCCTGTCTCGACGCCAAGAGTGTCACGGTACCGGGCAATGGCGCGATCGCGTTTGGCATCGGCGACGACAGTGGCACCTTCCGCGGCTGGGTGAGTCACCGCTACGGGTTCAGCGCGGCATCGGGCGTGACCTTCAGCGAGTGCACCTTCGAGCTCACCGCAGTGGGCGGGCAGTTCGGCGGCGGTGAGGGGTGGTCGTCGGTGACCGACGTCAGCGACTGCAGCATCGGCGCGAACTCGTAGCCACCTCGGTTACCAGCAAGACCCGCGGGGGTCGCTAGTGTCCTGCGTCTGATATTCGCTGGTGAGGTTTGACCGCCACGACCGAAACGGCCTTCACCGTTGGTCGGGGGCCATCTTGCGTTCGCCGCCCCGCCTCCCCCGCGGCTTCTGCGCACCTCTGGGACAAGTGCGTACGCGCGCCACACCGCAGTCGCCCCGAAACTGCGCAGATAGCGAGGCGGATGCCGCGACGCCGGGTCGCACCGGCGGTCCATCGGGTGCTCCCAGACCCGTGTGCCCCAGAGCCGCGCAGGCGCCACAACTTCAGCTATAGCGCACGCCCCGAAATGGCGCAGACGACGAACGGATGACGACCTCTCCAACGAACAACCAGTGCGGGTCGCTAGCCGGCCTGGATGATCAGCGGATAACCCGTGCCAACGTCGACCGCAGTGACCTCGGCGCCCGCCGGAATCCTGGTAGAAAACCTGTGCCACCCTGTGCTGTCGAGCGTGACCTGGTTGACCACACCGTCTTCGAGGAGGATGACCTGCACGGCGCCGTTGACGACAACCGCCGACATAACCCCCGCCGCCTCGATGCCCGTGCTCTTCTTGTGCCAGCCGAGTTCATCGGCCCACAACTGCTGCAGCACGCCGCCCTCGATCGCAAAAACCTGCGCAATCCCGCCCGCGTTCACGGCAGAGAGGGCGCCGCTCACGGCGATACCGGTGTTGCTCACCTGCCAGCCCTGCATGCCCCGGTGCACCTGGAACAGCTTGTCGTTCTGGGCGACCATGATCGTGGGCCACAGCCCACCCATATCGAGCGCGGCCATCTCGCCGGTGATCCGGATGCCCGTGGCCATCTTCTGCCAGCCCGACCTGCTCGCCGCGCTCAGGAACAGCTGCCCCTCGTCGACCGACACCACCTGCGGCCACTGCCCACCCATATCGACCGCCACGAGTGACTCACTGCGCGAGGTCAATCCCGTGTCGGCGATGGTCCAGCCGTCAGGCGACCTCGTCGCTGTGATCAGCATGCCGCCATCAGCAAACACCAGCTGGGTGGATGCCGCGACCGCCGTCCCCGTCGCGCTCTCCGCCGCATCCACCGCCCGCATCGTCACCGCACTCATCGCGGTCGGCTGGCGCAGCAGCCCGGTGCTGCGCTCCTGCCAGAGTGGAGCGCCCGGCTCACCGGTCACGGGGAGCCCGGTCGGAGTAGCCGTCGGGGTGGGCGTTTCTGTCGGGCTCGGGGTGGGAGTGCCGGTGGGCGGGGGCAGATCACCCGGTGGTGGTGTGGGGGTGGTGGTCGGAATGGGACCCGATGGCTCGGGTGTCGGTGTGCCGTTCGGGGTCGGCTGAGCCGGTGTTCCCGCCCCCGACTCGATCGCACCCGGATTCGGCACGATGAATGGGTTGCCCGCGGGTTCCCCCGGAAGCGCAAAACTGGGGCGCGGAACCTCCTGGGGCGGGATGCTCGGAGCCACGTCACCCGGCTGAAGCAGCGTCTCGGCCGGCTGTGACACCGTCGCGGCCGGGGGCGCCTCAAACGCGACCTCCCTGATCCACCGCGAGCGATCACCGAAGTGGATGAAGTTCGACACCGTCGAGGCATCCACCGTCCTGAAGGTCAGCGGACCGCCCGCGTTATTGGGGCGCCAGTAGTCTTCCGAGACCAGGATCGTGCCGTTGCCGTTCACCTTCTCGACGTAGGCAACGTGCCCGTACATTCCCACGTTATCGGCGTACGCATCCCACTGCGCCACGGCGCCAATCGCGGGGACGCTATCAACTTTCACGCCATTCGATACCGCAGACCCCGCCCATTCGCCGGCATCCCCCAGCCCGATGTTGGGGCGTGTTACGCCGTTGCTGATCAGCTTCCACGCTACGTAGTTCGTGCAGTTGTGACCGGCGCCCATCCCCCAGTACGAGATCTCGTTGGCCGCGCCCCTGGCCGCCTGCCACAGCCCGCCGTCGCAGGAATCTGACGTGCAGGTGATGATGAGCGATGTCACGATCGCCGTCGGTGCGGCAGCGGCTGGTACAAGTGCGCCCACCATCATGGCGAGAACGGTTGCAGTCGTGACTGCGCCGAGGCGCGTGCCTCTGCCTCTTCTTCGCATACCCACCGTGCCATGCTGCCAGCCCGTCGCGCCGGTCGCTCGGGCGCTTGTAGCGCTCGCGCATCCGTTCGCGAACTCTTGTCCGCAGCATAAGTCGCCGTTTACCTCACGGACCGTCACCGACAACCTGCGCTGCCGGGCAGACGTAGTATCGCGACTCTCCCTGCCCGGCCCCCGCATCCATCCCGCCCGTGCGCCCGATCCCGCCGTACCTCACCCAAATGAAGGAGATTTTGTGGAACACGACGGCACTGGCCCGCGAAAAAGTGCTGGTGGGTGAAATCTCCTTCATTTGGCCGAGGGGACGAGCGGCAGACGAGCGGCAGACGCCCGAGAGGACCGGCCGCGGACGGGGATGCGGGCGGCCGGTCACCCGCAGCAGCGATAATTGACGGATGCCCACCA
>NZ_JANLVV010000274.1:0-5885 GCF_031364185.1 Salinibacterium sp.
GCGCAAGCTGCCCACTTCACGGCAGCGCTGGATCAATACCCTATGAGTAAAGAGTCGCTGCACTCGATAAACCGTGGTGCGGCCGACCTGCTCTTTCCGCAGTTCTCACGAAAGGTCTCACCGTGACCGGCGCTGAAATCCTCACCAACCGCGGGCGTTGGGGGTCGGCCGACGAGCGCGGCACCCTCAACTTCATCACACCAGAGGCGAGCGCCCGTGGTGCTGCTGAGGTGCGCACTGGTCTATCGGTCTCGCTCGCCTACCCGGTCACTCCGGTTCCGCTGGCCGCACCGGTGCCGTTTGGCGCTAATCCCATGCCCGCCGGCGTGATGCAGGTCATGACTTACACCGGTTCACCCTCCAAGGCGATGGTCGATCTTCTCGTCATCAACACCCACCACGCATCGGTGACTCACATCGACGCGCTCGCCCATGTGCCGATCGATGGCCAGGTCTACCCCGGAGTCGACCTCGATGCTGCCGTCGTCCGAGGCACCGTCGCGCACGGGTCAACTACCGCGTTCGCGGCGGGCCTCACGACACGCGGCGTGTTTCTCGATCTTGCATCGAGCGGCAGGGTGGAGGCAGGGCGCGAGATCACTTCAGCTGACCTAGATGCTGCCGAGGAGCGGTCGGGGCTGCACGTTGAGTCGGGTGATGCTCTCGCGCTTCGTGCTGGCTGGGATGTCGGCGCCTCTATCGGGCAAACGGTGCCAGTGCTCACGCTTGATGCCGTGGGATGGCTGGCCCGCCGCGAGATCAGCCTCTATCTGGGAGACGTTGGTGATCCGCCACCCATCCGCCCCGGAATTGTGATGGCACTGCACGGTGTAGCACTGCCCCAGCTTGGGTTGCCCCTCATCGACAATCCTGACCTGTCGGGTCTCGCCGAGATGTGCGCACGGACCGGCCGAAATGCATTCCTGCTCGCCCTCGCTCCCCTGCGCATCCACGGCCTGACTGGCGTTCCAGTCAATCCGCTAGCGATCTTCTAAGTGTCTCGAAAGGACTAATCGTGACCGTTCTTCTCCTCGGTTCAACGGGAAACGTCGGACCGCATACCGTTGAAAGCCTGCTAGAAGCGGGATCGGATGTACGAGTGCTCGCCCGCGACGCTGCTCGGGCCCGAGGCATCCTTCCCGCCTCCGTCACCGTCATCGAAGGCGACCCGGCCACCGACGCCGATCTGCTCGCCGCGGCCGACGGCGCGACTGCTGTCCTGCTGCTCAGCGGTCACGGGTTCACGATGGCTGAGACGCAGCTGAGGGTCATCCGAGCCCTGCGCCGCGAGCCGATTCGAATAGTGAAGTTGTCTGCGACGAGCAGCGCGATTCGCCACGACGGGCCCCACGTGGCTCGACAGCACTGGGAGGTGGAAGAGGTGCTCAAGGGTGGAGACAACCCTTTCGTGATCCTTCGACCGAATACGTTCATGCAGGTCGGTATCGGTTGGCTCATGGGCGCTGCAGCCCAGTCGGGAGACGCTGTGCCCAACCCGATCGGCACTGCCGGGGTGAGCATGGTGGATGCGCGCGATGTCGGTACCGTGGCCGCCCGAGCGCTGGCAGCTGACTCCTGGGATGGCGAGACCCTCGTACTCACCGGGCCCGAAGCTGTGACCTATCCGCAGATTGCCGAGCAGATCGCTGCGGTGACGGGAACGGAGTTGCGACTGTTCGACATGACCCCGGCAGGCGTGCAGGCTGCTCTGATCGGTCGTGGGGTGGAGCCGTGGGAGGCCGAACACTTCGCCGAGATGTACCAACTCATACGCGACGGCGAGTCTGCCTTCGTCACCGACGACATCCTTCGTGTCACCAACCGGGCCTCCAGCACCGTAGCGAGCTACATCGTCGAGTCAGCTGCCGCTGGCCTTTTCACACGGAAGCACTAAGGAGCGCTCGGATGCCGAAGTACAACCTGGCCGACGTCAAGCTCGGCACCCTGATGGACGACCCAGAGGCGCTCGCGATCATCGAGAAGCACGTGCCTGAACTGCAGAAGCTTCCCATGCTCTCGATGGCAAAGAAGATGTCATTCAATGCGGTCGTCGGGATGGCCAGCGGACAGCTGGGCAAGTCCGCAGTCGAGGCGATGCGGGAGGAACTCGGCTCGCTGTGACGAAGAGGGGTCCGAAACCGGGGTTCGTGCCGCGCGACTGGCTCGAGGTGTCCTGCTCGTCCTGAGTGTCGTCCTCGCGACGCGACTGGTGATCAGTGTCGTCGTGAAGCCAGGCAGCTGTGCTGCTCAGTCGCTCGTGACCAGCAGTGTCTTCGCCCATTCGATGTTCTTCATCACACTGGGAACGATGACGGCCCGTTCGCATCGCCAGAATGGTCACAGCCTGCACGTCTGTTGGGAGGTGTCACTCGCCGTCGTCAGTCGTGTCCGCCTTCTTATAGGCAGTAAGCAACGCGAGTCCCCACGCGCTCGCCCGGTCGAGTTCCCCGTCGACGAGGCGGTTCGCCTTGTCGACGAGGAAGCTCTCTGCGGGAAGCAGCTCGCGCGAGTGAAGATGCTCGAGCCTTCGAACAACCTTGGTTGCAGCAGATCCCGAGAACAGCTCGGGGACGTCCACCCGCGTGTCGAACGCGGCAAAGAACTGCGGCCCCTTCACGAGCTGATCCAACCACTCCCTCAGCCCGTCACCCCTGGCCTCGACGTCGAGCGTTACCGTCGCCGCCGACTGTTCGGCCCTGCGTCGCGCTTCCGTGCGAGTCGCCGGTCGGCTCAAGCCGTGGACATGAGTTGGACCTCCCATAACAAGCAACGGTGTCGCTGCTGCCTGTGCACTATCGACGGAGTGGATGCTCAGAACACGGGCACCGAGCCCAGAGGCGATCGCCTCCGCAATCAGGTGCGAATTGCCGAACATCGATTCATAGGCGACGAGTGAGCCGGGCACGGTCCGGTCCGTGTTGGGTAAATCTGCGTGTGTGGTCATGACTAAATACTCGATCGGCTGTCGCCGTGTTCACAGTGCCATTGGTCCCGCCTCGCGCCTACTGCTCAGCAGTCGCTGGCACGCACACGCGCCGAGTCAGCCGGAGAAGGTCATGGTCCGGGGCCTCCTTCGTCATCAAGCCCTGGAGGTGGCCACGGCGGTGCAACTCTCGCATCGTCGGGGATAGATGATCCAGCCCGGGCGGACGAGGTAGATGCCCCGTCACAAGCCTGCGGTCCGTTGAGATGACCGCATTGAGTCATGTCGATAAGGCAGCGCGCCGTACGTCTGCGACCGTTGAGGACTGTTCTTGTGGCGGGTGATAGCTTCGACGAGGCAGAGAGGGGCCGATGTCCGAGTTCATTTCCGCCACCGCAGACATTCGCGGCGAGTACCGCTACGCGCTCACCCGTGTATGGGACGCGGCGCTGCCAATGATCACCTTCGTGCTTCTCAACCCGAGCACAGCCGACGAGGTTCAACTCGATCCGACACTGCGGCGGTGCGTCGGTTTCGCGAAGCGCGAGCGGTGCGGTGGCATGGTGATCCTCAACCTGTACGCATTCCGCACCAAAGACCCGAAAGTGATGCTGGCCGCGACCGACCCGGTGGGACCGGATAACGATCGCGTGCTTGCCGACGTCACCGGCACCGTCGTCGCGGGGTGGGGCATGAACGCGAAGCCGGCCCGGGTGGCGCTGGCGCTGGCGCTGCTGCCGCGACTTCACGCATTGGGCGTCACGAAAAACGGGCACCCCCGGCATCCGCTGTACGTGCCGGCCAATGCGCCGCTGGTCAGGTTTCCGAGCTCCGGAGAAGAGGCCGCCTCCGTGTGAAAGAGGATCGAGGCAAACGGAAGTTCTCCAGTCCCGGCCGGCCAGTCGCCGGAGAATCCGATGGGCGAGGACTGGGGCAGGCTCGTCGCGCACTACCTTGCCACGCGAACCATGCGCGAGCGGGTGCTGGGCGAGACTTCAGGCGAGGGGACCACTGGCGTTGACGATCGCTCCGATCGTGCTGGGACGCGAGATGCGCCTGTGAGGTGAGCTGCGGGAGCCGGAGCGCGACTACAAGGTCACGCTGGAGGTCGCGGAGAGCGGCGTCATCCACGTCACGTTTGCGCACTGAGGTTTCGCCGACCTGCGGCTATTGCTCGATCAGGTTCAGTTGGGTGCCATCAGGGTCGATGAGGTGGGCGACTCGGTGGCCCGAGGGCTGGGCGCGGGGCGGTGACAGTCGTGGTCTTCCGTTGACGGCCACGGGCACGCCCGAGTTCTGGATGACCGCATACAGGTTGTCGAGGTCGGCGATGCGGATGCTACACATGAAGGAACTGGTCGAACAGTCCAGGTCGGGGCGGGGGAAGAACTCGAGTTCAAGGCTGCCCGCGGTCAGGATCATCCAGTGGTCGTCGCGATAGGTGCGTTCGAATCCCAGCGAGCCGTAGAACGCCTCGGTGGCGTCGAAGTCGCGCGAGGGCAGGTTCGGCACTGTGCGGTCGGTCATGGTTCTACCGTAGCGAGGCGGTGTCGGGGCATCCACAAGGATAGATAACCACTGCGTAATCGACTGAAAGCCTGCGGGAAACTTGATCTGAACAATAAGTCAGGGGTAAGTGTGACAAATTCCTCTCACTCCCGGTTCCCAAGGGCTGGCCGGGGGCGACCCGCGCGCGGTGTGATCTACGCGAGGTTTGCGGCTGCCGTCGACGAACTCAAGAACTACGGTGGCGTGCCGAGCCCTCAGGAATCTCAGCTGATCTGGGACGACATCTGGCACCGGGAAGCCCACAACTCCACTGCGATCGAGGGCAACACCCTTGTGCTGCGGAAGGTGCGCACCCTCCTTGACGAAAACCGTCCGGTAGGCGGCAAGGACCTCAAGGACTACATGGAGGTGCTGGGCTACGCCGAAGCAGCACGCTGGGTCTACTCCCAGGCACGTGTCGTTAATGGCACAGCACCCGGCAGCACGCCGTTGGGCAAGCTAGTTTCCGTCGCTGAAATCAGGAACGTCCACCAGCTGACCATGCAGCGTGTGTGGGCGGTTGCGCCTCATCCGCATGCGTCTCCGGATGAGCAGTCAGATGCGTTTCGTCGGCACGACATCCGGCCATTTTCCGGTGGAATGGTTCCGCCTCCCTGGGTGGATGTCTCACCGCAACTAGCAACCTGGGTCGACACCGCGAACAGCAACGGCTCGGCCATCATCGCGGGGAAACTCGAGCCTTCCGAGATCCCCATTGCCCTGGCCGAGATGCACTCGTTATTCGAGCGCATCCACCCGTTCATCGACGGCAACGGTCGCACCGGGCGGCTCGTGCTGAACCTGATCCTGGTGCGGTTGGGATTTCCACCGGCGATAATCTTCAAGTCGAGTCGCAACCGCTACCTGACGGCTCTCGACAGGGCGGATAAGGGCGATCTCGGCCCACTCGCCGAGTTGCTTGCGCGGTCGGTGATCGACAACCTCAACCGATTGATCGTGCCGAACATCGCCGGCCCTGCCCGGTTGGTGTTACTGAAGTCCCTAGCCACCCCCGAGCTAAGCTACCAAGCGCTCCGCCAGGCGGCGTCCCGGGGGAGACTCGACGTGAGCTACAGCTCGGACGGCACTGTGCGTTCGAGCAAGTTGGCCGTCGACGCCTTCCTCGACAGCAAATACTCGCGATAACGCAGGGCCACATAGCGGCCAGCCACCGGTTTGCTCGGTCTTAGCCTGTGTTCTCACCTGGTTTTCTTACGCTGTGGTCCGCAGGGTGAGGGATATCCCGACGTACCCCAATGTGGGCATATCGCCACATAAGTCGATGTGGAACGATCCCGACAGAGGCGAATATGCTCGCTTCACCGTTGCGGAATTTTCGCAGTGTGGGCCCTTCATCAAGGTCGTGCGCGAGAGCCGCCCTCATCGGCGGCGAGCAGATGACCGATCCGACCGC
>NZ_JANLVV010000297.1:0-1108 GCF_031364185.1 Salinibacterium sp.
CTCGTGCTGGTCGTGCTCGTCACCACAGCGCTCGCCGAAAGTTCGATCCTGCTCGAGTTCGGGTGGCTCACCTTTGTTGCCTGCTCGGTGAAGGCCGCCCACCATCTCAGCTGGCGAACCGCGCTGCGAGAGCTTCGGGATGCGGGCTCTGCTCCCAACAACATCTAGCGACGAAGCATGGCGAGGTCGGCCGCGACCATTCTGCTCACCAGTTCATCGAAACCCACATCGGGAGCCCAGCCGAGAACGGATCGCGCTCGGGAGCTATCGGCCAGCTGCCTCGGCGGGTCGGCCGGCCGGACGAAGGCGGGATCAAGCACGACGCGATCCTCCCAGTCGGATATGCCCGCCGCGGTGAACGCGGCTGCGACGAAGTCACGGACCGTATGCTCAACCCCCGACCCGATCACGAAGTCGGCCGCGTCGGTATGGCGCGCGGCCAGCTGCATGGCACGAACGTAGTCGGGCGCCCAACCCCAGTCCCTCGATACGTCGAGCGTGCCCAGCGACAGCGTGTCCTGGAGGCCGAGCGAGATGCGGGCCGCGGCCGCGGTGATCTTCCTCGTCACAAACGTCTCTGGCCGCAGCGGAGATTCGTGGTTATAAAGGATGCAGGACGAGGCGTGAAGCCCGCGGCTTCGAAACGCGCTCACCGTAAAGTGCCCGAATGCCTTGGCTGCCCCGTAGGGCGATACGGGCGAGATCGGTGTCGCCTCGTCCTGTGGAACCTGCGTCGCCGCTCCAAAGATCTCTGCACTGGAGGCCTGCACGAATTTCACCGGCTTGCCGGTGCGCTCCTGCAACTCCCAGCAGCCCAGCGCCATGCTCGCCACAGCACTGCCCGTGGTCGCCGCAGTTCCGACTGGGTCGATCCAGGATGCCGCGACCGACGTCTGGCCGGCAAGGTTATATAGACCTCATCGGGCGCAACACGGGCTATGAGGTCCGCGAGAAAGCCTGCATCGGTAAGGTCGCCCTCATGCGCAACCACGAATGGTGAGCGGTCCGCGAGAGTCACGTCGCCGGGCTTCACGAGCCCATGCACCTCGAACCCCTGCGCGAGGAGGTCGCTCGCCAGGTAGGTGCCATCCTGCCCCGTGACCCCGGT
>NZ_JANLVV010000327.1:0-1416 GCF_031364185.1 Salinibacterium sp.
GCCGGGGCCGTCGCCGCTGTGCGCAGGCCGTCGAGACTGGCCACCATCGCTCCGACGAGACCGAGCCAGTAGAGGCTGAGCGCAGAGCCGGCCCAGATCGCCGTGCTCGTGGAGCCGATGAGGGTCACAGAGAGGTGCGCCCCGACAATCGCCGTGATGAAACCCAGTAATGCGATGGCCATCGCCGGCACCGAGCGGCGGCTGACGGGAAGAAAGAGCGAGAGCACGGCCAGCAGCGCCAGCGGCGCGAGAAGCGCGACCACGACGAACGGCGCGACACCGACAGACACCCCGAGCGCATCGAGGAAGGCGTCCCAGCCAGAGAGGCCGCCGCTCGCACCCCCCAGGGCGAGTTGCATCCCGGATGGCGCGGCAGTAGCGACCGCAACGCCAGGCTCGGCGAACAGGGCAAGCCCGTTGCCGCGATCCAGTTGCTCGACGACCAGCGGCGCGAACAGGGCCGCCGCCGGAACGGGGATGCCGATGATCCTCAGCACGCCGCGCGGGTTCGCCGCGATCCAGGCGACCAGGCCCAGCACCAGCGCGGGGGTCAGGATGGGCGCACACGCGACGACGACGGTGAACAGCAGCGCTGCGAGCGCCGACATAGACCAGTTGCGGGCCGCGTTCACCACCGTCAGCACCAGGATCGGCAACAGGATGTGGGCGATCACCCCACCCAGGTGACCGCCGACCAGCGACGCGAGGAAGGGTGGGGCCACGGCCCAGGCGATCGCCGCGACGGCCGAGGGCCAGGCGCGGCGTGACAGCCTCGCCGCGCAAAACCAGGCCGCCGTGGCCGCGAGCGGCAGCGCGGCGAGGTAGAGAAACACGATGGCAAGCGATGGCGACCAGAATGTCAGCGACCCCAGCACCGCCAGCACGGAGGCGAACGGGTCAGCGGCTCCGGTGAATCCCGATGCGACGTCGTGCCAGCCGAATCCGACGTGCGACCAGAGCTCGCCGACGCTGGTGCTGAGCGGCAGGAGTCCGCCGCCGGCCAGCGCCGGGGCATCCACGAATCGTCCGAAGGCGACGACACCGGCGACCGCCGCCAGCAGCACCGCCCATGCGCCACCGCCGGCGAAGAATCCGGGCCCCTCGCGCACCGTGGTGTACGCAGCGGCCGCCGCCGAGCGTTCGCTCAGCCGCCGTTCGCGCACGTCGGACCACGACAGCCGAAGCGCATCGACGGCGGCCCACCCCAGGGTGCGATTGCGCCGGATGGTGGCCCGGGCCCCCGGAATGCTGCCGTCGAAGGCGGCGCGCAGACCCGCAGCCAGCTCACCGCCGACGGCGCCCGGCCGTTTGGCAATGAGGTGACCCAGCGACCTGAGCACCGCGAGCGGCACGAGGGTCAGCCAGTGAAACGGAACGGCCACGGCCGGTGCCCAGGCGAGCCGGCGGTGAAGCTGC
>NZ_JANLVV010000328.1:0-3514 GCF_031364185.1 Salinibacterium sp.
GCGACTCGATCCCGAGCGTTTCACCGCCACCGTCTCGTTGTCAGGGTTCGTCGCCGGGGGCGAACACCCCGGCGACGCGCGGCTCGCTGAAGTGAAGCCGCCGGTCTTCTGGGGGCGCGGAACCGACGATGCGGTCATCCCGGATCATGCCATCGACCGCACCGCGGCCTGGCTGCCCGGTCACACTACGGCCACCATTCGCACGTATGACGGTCTCGGGCACTCCATCTCGACGCCGGAGCTCGCGGAGTTCAGCGGATTCCTGCGCGCACATGCGTAGTCACAGCGCCCTGAGCGCAACCCCTGACCAGTGACGGTGGTACGGGGGAGGATAGGAGCATGAGCTCGGTGCTCGACCAATTTTCCCCCGCGACCCGTGAGTGGTTCGACGGGGCGTTCGCCGCGCCCACCCCGGCCCAGCTCGGGGCGTGGGAGGCGGTGGCCTCCGGATCCCATGCGCTCGTCGTGGCGCCGACGGGTTCGGGGAAGACCCTCGCGGCCTTCCTGTATGCGATCGACCGGCTGGCCTCCCGACCGATCCCGGAAGACCCGATGGCGCGAACCCGGGTGCTCTACATTTCCCCGCTCAAGGCCCTGGGTGTCGACGTGGAGCGAAACCTCCGCGCTCCTCTCGTCGGGGTGACGCAGACCGCGCGTCGGCTGGGGCTGCCCGCGCCCGATGTGACGGTGGGGGTGCGCAGTGGCGACACCACCCCGGGCGATCGGAGGCTGCTTGCACGCACTCCGCCGGACATCCTGATCACCACTCCCGAATCTCTGTACCTGATGCTGACCTCGGCCGCACGCGCGACCCTCGCCGGTGTCGAGACGGTCATCATCGACGAGGTCCATGCGGTCGCCGCGACAAAGCGGGGCGCACATCTGGCCGTCTCACTCGAGCGACTGGATGACCTGCTGCCGACCCCGGCACAGCGCATCGGTTTATCCGCCACCGTGCGCCCCCTCCAGGAAGTTGCCCGTTTCCTGGGGGGCCGCGCCCCCGTCACCATCGTGCAACCGCCCGCCGCGAAGACCTTCGATCTCTCGGTGATCGTGCCCGTAGAGGACATGACCGAGCCCGGAACCGTCGAGCCGCGGGGAGGATCGACCGCCGGTGCGACCACCGAGGCCACGGGGTCGATCTGGCCGCACGTCGAGGAGCGGATCGTCGACGAGGTTCTGAAACACAGGTCGACGATCGTGTTTGCGAACTCGCGGAGGCTTGCCGAGCGGCTGACGTCACGGCTGAACGAGATCTACGCGGAGCGGGGCGAGTTGGCGTTGGTCGGGGTGGGGGCGTCCTCCCTCGCAGGCTCAGTCGGCGCTGGGGTCGCGGAATCGCTGCGCGATTCTTTTAGCTCCACCGCGCTCGCAGGCTCGACTGTGGTGGAAACGGTGCGTAACGCCGGTAATCCGCTGTTGGCGCGAGCGCACCATGGCTCCGTCTCGAAAGAGCAGCGCGCCATCATCGAGGATGACCTGAAGTCGGGGCGGCTGCGCTGCGTCGTCGCCACCAGTTCGCTTGAACTCGGTATCGACATGGGTGCGGTCGACCTTGTGATCCAGGTAGAGTCCCCGCCCTCGGTCGCGAGCGGCCTCCAGCGGATTGGGCGGGCCGGGCATCAGGTCGGCGAGATATCCAAAGGCATGCTCTTCCCCAAACATCGCACCGACCTCATCCACACCACCGTTGCCGTCGAACGCATGAAATCCGGCCAGATCGAGGCCATCGCTGTACCGGCAAACCCGCTCGACGTGCTCGCGCAGCAGACCGTTGCCGCCACCGCGCTCGAGGGCATCGACGTCGAGGAGTGGTTCGACACGGTGCGGCGCAGCGCCCCCTTTGCGACGCTCCCCCGCAGCGCGTACGACGCGACACTCGACCTGCTGGCCGGTCTGTATCCGAGCGATGAGTTCGCCGAACTGCGCCCGCGTATCGTGTGGGATCGGGTGGCCGGCACGATCACCGGTCGCCCGGGCGCCCAACGGTTGGCCGTGACATCCGGAGGCACTATTCCCGATCGCGGCCTCTTCGGGGTGTTCATGGTCGGCGGTGACCCCGGCGCCCCCGGGAGGCGTGTTGGCGAACTTGACGAGGAGATGGTTTACGAGTCGAGGGTCGGCGACATCTTCGCGCTCGGCACGACCAGCTGGCGGATCGAAGAAATCACGCACGACCAGGTGCTCGTCTCGCCCGCCTTCGGTCAGCCGGGCAAGGTGCCGTTCTGGAAAGGGGACGGCCTGGGTCGACCCGCCGAACTGGGGGCGGCCATCGGGGCCTTTGTCCGCGAAATCTCGACCAGCACTCCGGATGATGCGCGCGCTCGCGTCGCGGGAATCGGGCTCGACGAGCGTGCCGTCAACAATCTGGTCGCCCTCGTTGACGAACAGCAGAAGTCGACCGGACAGGTTCCTACCGACCGCACACTGATAGTCGAACGGTTCCGTGACGAGTTGGGGGACTGGCGCGTCGTCTTACATTCCCCGTACGGCATACCAGTGCATGCACCCTGGGCGCTGGCGATCAGCGCCCGCGTGCGAGACCGGCTCGGGGTTGACGGCGCCGCGATGGCGGGCGATGATGGGATCGTCGTGCGCATTCCGGACACCGACGCCGAACCCCCGGGTGCCGAGCTGTTTCTCTTCGAGAAAGACGAGCTCGAGGCCATCGTGACGGAAGAGGTCGGAGGGTCCGCGCTGTTCGCGGCTCGCTTCAGAGAATGCGCGGCTCGGGCTCTGCTGCTGCCGCGACGTGACCCCGGTCGACGCTCACCACTCTGGCAGCAGCGACAGCGGGCATCCCAGTTGCTGGATGTCGCGAGAAAGTATCCGAGCTTCCCGATTGTGCTCGAAACCGTGCGTGAAGTACTGCAGGATGTCTACGACCTGCCCGCCCTCATGGCCATGACCAATGACCTCGCGACCCGCAAAATCCGCATGGTGGAGACCGAGACGCAGGTGCCATCGCCCTTCGCACGGTCGCTTCTGTTCGGCTACGTCGCCGCATTCCTGTACGAAGGCGATTCCCCGCTGGCCGAGCGGCGGGCCGCGGCGCTCTCTCTCGACCCGACGCTACTGGCCGAGCTGCTGGGCCGCGCCGAGCTGCGCGAACTGCTCGACCCGATGGTCATCGCCCAGGTAGAACTGGAGCTGCAGCGCCTGGCGCCCGACCGCAAGGCTCGCAACGCCGAGGGCGTCGTCGACCTGCTCAGGATGCTCGGACCACTCTCCATCGATGAGCTCGCCGCCCGCTCGCTGCCGGCGGTGCTCGATCAGGCTGCGGTTGATCCGGCGGCGGTTGATCCGGCGGTGGTTGATCCATCCGTGCTTGACCCGACCGCGGTTGACCCGTCCATCAGCGCGAGCGCGGCCGACGTGCCCCGGAAGCTGGACGCCACCGGCGAGCCCGTGCCGTCGACGCCGGACAATCCCATCGACACCTCCGCCCTGCTCCGCACCCTTGATGGGCTCGCCCGCTCTAATCGCGTGCTGCGCGTCACGATCGCCGGCTCGA
>NZ_JANLVV010000376.1:0-1928 GCF_031364185.1 Salinibacterium sp.
CACTGCTCGGGATGCCTCGTAGCTCGTATTGTTCGGCTCTATTGTGATCGTCGACGACGTTGAACATGTCGAGATTGGTGGGGCCGAATCGCTCGAACCGTGGCTCGGGGCTGTGGGGATGGCCGTGCAATCCGCCACTCCAGGGGTCGACGCCGCGCAGGCAATCCGCTCCGGCCTTGGCAGCCCGACACTGGCCGTCACCGCGCAGCAGCTTGCCTGCGCCGTCGCGACGCTGCTTGCGGAAGCCGACTCACTAGACGTTGACCAACTATTCCTCCGGGCACGGCACTTGCGCGACGAACTAGACCTCGAAGGTGTCGCCGACCGGGAGCAGCAAATCCACAACGAGCGCTCGATCAGGCGAGTGCGGCGGCCCAACGGGCTGAGCCGTTACATAGTCGATCCCGACCTCGAATCGGGAGCGTGGTGGGACGACCTCTACGACAAGCTCACCGCCCCGCGACGCGGCGTGTGTTTCGTCGACGACGCCGAGCGTGCCTGGGCGGACAAGGTCAACGCCGAACTCGGCACGGCGCACGAACGCACCACCGACCAGTACGTGCACGACGCGATCACCGAGCTGTTGCGAATCGGAGCCACTGCCGAAAGCCCACAGAGTCGCAAAATTATTGGCGCCCGCCAACCCTCTGTGCGCGTGCTTGTCACGGTAGATGCACTCACCAACCGGGCTGGACTGGGACACATCGAAGGCATCGACATCCCCGTGTCGATCGCCACGGTCGAACGGATCGCCTGCACCTCAGGCACCATTCCCCTCGGATTCGACGACACCGGCCAGGCGCTCAATCTCGGCAGAGAACAGCGACTCTTCAGCCTTCGGCAGCGCATCCTTCTCGCCGCGAGAGATGGCGGCTGTATGTTCCCCTTCTGTGATCGACCACCCAGCTGGACAGAAGCCCACCACATCAAACACTGGCAACGAGATCACGGGAAAACCGACCTGGCCGACGGTATTCTGCTGTGCCGACATCACCACATGCTCGTTCACAACAACGGCTGGGAAATTGTTCGCGACTCCTCTGCCGAGGGGCAGTGCTTCCAACTCATTCCGCCGACAGCGATCGACCCCACCCAGACGCCGCGGCCGCTACCCACCAAAAGCGCGGCCCTGCGCGACCTGATGGCACCGGCTCGGGCCCACCGCGCCCTGGGCGTCGACCGCAGCGCAGGGGTCATCCGTTCCCCGGATTGCGATCATGCCCTGGTCTGACCGAGCGCGACGCCGCCAGGCCCCGGTGGTCGGACATGCTGCGGTATGTCGCCCAGCTCGGGCCGCGCTTCGCTGCTACTACTGCTGCGCCCGCTCCAGGACCAACTCGCGCACGCGGGCAGCGGCCGCCGTGCCTTTCATTGCCTTCATCACGGCACCGATGACGGCGCCAGCGGCCTGCACTTTCCCCTCGCGAATCTTCTCGAGCACGTCTGGTTGCGCCGCAAGCGCCTCGTCAATCGCCGCGATGAGAGCGCCGTCGTCTGACACCACCTTCAGACCGCGAGACTCCACGACCCCAGCGGGCGAACCCTCCCCCGCAATGACTCCTTCGAGCACCTGGCGGGCAAGCCGATCGGTAAGCTCACCGGACTCGACAAGGGCGACCAGAGCAGCAACATCGGTCGGGGTGATGAGCGATGAGGCATCCACGGACGAAAGGTTAGCCAGTCGCGCGATCTCGCCCGTCCACCATTTGCGGGCCTGGGCGGGGGCAGCGCCGGCCGCCACCGTCTCGTCGATCTCGACCAGTAGGCCCGAATTGACCACATCCTGGAACTCAAGGTCGGTGAACCCCCACTCCCCCTGCAGTCGCTTTTTGCGCAGCGACGGCGCCTCTGGCAGCGCCGCACGCAGCTCCTCGATCAACTCAAGTGACGGCTCGACAGGCAGGAGGTCAGGCTCCGGAAAGTAGCGG
>NZ_JANLVV010000382.1:0-6858 GCF_031364185.1 Salinibacterium sp.
CAATACGCGTCCTCAACGCTGAGCCATCTCTTACGTCCACGTCGTCCCATGATGTCCACACTCCGAATTCTGATGGAGTGTTGCAACGAGACCTAGAACCCGCTTGGCGTTTCTGGCCCTGTTTTCAGTCGGCGTTAACAACTGCGGCAACGAGGTCGCCTTTCGGCGCCTGAGATGGCTAAGGAGCTGGAGGTCTCTACTCGCACCGTCCTGCGAGACATCGATGCGTTGTCCACTGCGGGGGTCCCCGTCTACGTCGACCGAGGTCGCCACGGTGGATTCTCTCTACTCCCGGGATTCCGGACCGAATTGACGGGCCTTAACCATGACGAAGCCGTCGCCCTCCTCACCGCCGGAGGGCTCGGCGGCAGGCAGGTGTTGGGCCTCGGATCGGCCCTATCGTCCGCCATGCGTAAGGTTGTCGACGCCTTGCCGACGAGCTACCGGCGTGCAGCGACCGATGCCGCTCAACGGATACTTGTCGACCCGGAAGCCGATCTGTTGTCGCGTCGCCGTATCGAAGAGAACATCCCGACAGCGGTTGCAGTGGAGGTGCGACGGGCTGTGCTCAACGGCCGCCAGCTGCGCCTCCATTATGCCGCCGAAAATCGCAGCCCCGCGTGGCGCGAAGTGCACCCGATCGGCCTCGTCACGGTACGCGAGAAGGGGTACCTCCTCGCGACGGTCGATGGGAGCGATCGAACCTACCGGCTCTCACGCATATTGGCCGCCGAAGAACTCCCCGAGCCCGCTCAAAGCCCAAGCGAATTCACTCTCGAAGAACTGTGGCAGGCACGCAGCGCTCGATTTCGCGCTGGAGAAACGCAACTTGTCGTGCTGACACGAATCGACCCTCTGCGACGCGAAGAACTCGCCGGAACCGCGATCGCTATTCTTCACGAGGCGACAGACCCAGACGGCTGGCTTCGACTGGAGCTTACCTTTCAAGATCTTCGACATGCAAAGTGGGCGCTCTGGCAACTCGGGACTCATGCGGAAGCCATCGACCCTCCGCAGCTCCGGAGCGCACTGCACGACCGGGCGACTACCGTCGCTGCTCATTACTCCGAAATAGGTGGTCTGGATTCTAAGTCGACGCCTCTTATTCGGCATTGCAACTCACTGCACCGTGAGACTTATTTCGAATATATCTTCGAATGTGTGCTAGACTAAGGCATGTCCCAAAACGACGCAATCACCCGCCAAGTGGATGTCGTCGCCCACGATCTTGCTGCTCTGATCGACCTCCTTCATATCGATTTCCTCCATCGGGACTCGTTGGGCCGGTCGGGCCCTGTTGCTGATGTCATTGCGGCGGTGGAGTCGGTCGGTAGGCTGATGGATTGTGCTCGTGTTCGCGTCCTGGCTCAGCTGGTGAACAACCCCATGCTGGTCGAACGCCTCGGGCATGCGTCCGCGACCTCGGCAGTTGCATCTCTTGCGCAGATCTCGGAGCGTTCGGCTCGCACCCGCCTGACGGTCGCTACCGCGGTGTGCGAAGACCTCACGTTGACCGGCGCGGTAGTGCCCGCTGCGCGGCCTGCTGTCAGTGCGGCGCTCGATGCGGGCGACCTGGGCCTTGACGCCGCAAACCTGATTGCGACGGAGCTGGCATCGATCACCGGGCGGGCACCTTCGGACGTGCTCGACATGGCCGAGACGGTCATGGTCGGCCGCGCCACAGGGGTCAGCCCGAATGATCAGCCGATGGTTGCTGCGGTGTCGGTGGACTTCCTCACCGGTGAGATCCGACAGATGACCGCTGCGGCAGATCCTGATGGTGCCCGACCCCGGGAAGAGCGAGCGACCCGTCGCCGCGAGTTCCGCCTCGGCACTCCCGACGAAGACGGACTCGTACCAGCCCACGGAAGGTTGTTGCCTGAGGTCGGGGTGTTATTGGCGGGGATGTTAGAAGCACAACGCCGCTCCCCACGATTCATTGACCTCAACGCGAATCTGATGGATCACCTCGGTGAGCCCGCCGACCCCCGCACCCCAGCGCAACGCCGCCACGACGCCCTCGGGGAGATCGTGATGGCAGCCGCCACCGCTGACGGCGCGCCCAGCCTCGATGGGCTCCCGGTCACCGTCCTCGTCACTGTCACCGCCGCTGATCTCACCAACGACGCCGGCCTCGACTCCGACGCGATCGGCACCATTACCGGCTCACCCTTCCCTGCATCCCGGCGCACCATCGAACGCTTCATCGACACTGGCGGCTACCGCGTCGCCACCACCGACGAGACCGGTGCCGTTACCGCGATCAGCTCGACACAGCGTTGCTTCACCCCGATACAGCGGCTGGCAATGGCTACCCGGGACGGCACCGGCTGCGTAACCCCCGGGTGCACCAGCCCCCACTACACACTCCAAGCCCACCACGTCATCCCCGACCGAGACGGTGGGCCCACCGCGCTCGATAACGGACTGTTGCTCTGCTTCTGGCACCACCAGCAAGTCGACACGGGACCTTGGCAATACCGGATGGTCGCCGGGCTGCCCTATGTTCGCGGGCCAGGTATTCCCAACTGGACCCGCACCCGCCAGCCAATAGCGCGAGTCGCATAGATCGGGTTGGGTGTGGAGATCCGGTTTCGCACCTTGCTTTATGCCCTGAGCTCGCCACTATCAATTCAGCATTCGGTATCAAGCTTCCGTACCAACCCTCCTCGCTGACCTTCTCTGCGAAACTCAACATCCCCATCCGGAGCAATGACGACTCCCTCATCCAGGGATTAAATGCAGGATGGCCCGCCACCGAAGTGACGGGCCATCCTGTGCGGGACCTTAGTTGTAGGTACCGGGGGTGTAGTCGTCTGAGCTGAAGCTGTCGAAGTCGACGAAACTCAGGTCGCTCTCGCTGAACGCGGACTCATCAGTGAAGATGCGGTTCGGGTAGCGCTCGGCCTTGGCTTCGTCCGTCGCCTCGACAGACACATCGCGGTAGCGCGGAAGACCCGTGCCCGCCGGGATGAGCTTTCCGATGATGACGTTCTCCTTGAGTCCCATCAGCGGGTCGGACTTGCCCTCCATGGCGGCCTGCGTAAGAACACGCGTGGTCTCCTGGAACGACGCGGCGCTCAGCCAGGACTCGGTCGCAAGGGACGCCTTGGTGATACCCATGACCTCCTGGCGAGCCGAGGCGGTGGCCTTGCCCTCGGTGAGCGCAGCGCGGTTCAGCTCGTTGTACTTGAGCCGGTCGACGAGCTCGCCCGGAAGCAGGCCTGTGTCTCCGTGGTCGACTACGGTCACCTTGCGGAGCATCTGGCGAACGATGACCTCAATGTGCTTATCGTGAATCGGCACACCCTGCGAGCGGTAGACACCCTGCACACCATCGACCAGGTGAAGCTGCACGGCACGAACACCCTTGACCCGAAGAACTTCCTTCGGGTCGAGGTTTCCGACGTGCAGCTGCTGACCGAGATCGACGTGCTGGCCATCCTCGATGAGGAGAGTAGCGCGGCGAAGCACCGGGTAGGCGACGGGCTCGTCACCATTATCTGGAGTCAGGATAAGGCGGCGAGCCCGATCCGTGTCCTCGATGGTGATGCGCCCTGCAGCCTCGGCGATGGGTGAAGCGCCCTTCGGCGTGCGAGCCTCGAAGAGCTCGGTCACGCGAGGCAGACCCTGCGTGATGTCATCAGCGGATGCCACACCACCGGTGTGGAAGGTACGCATCGTCAGCTGCGTCCCTGGCTCACCAATCGACTGGGCCGCAATGATACCGACGGCCTCACCGATGTCGACGAGCAGACCGGTAGCGAGCGATCGACCGTAGCAGGCAGCACACACACCCACGACGGACTCACACGTGAGCACCGAACGCACCTTGATGTTGTGGACGCCAGCTGACACCAGGGTGTCGAGCAGGACGTCTCCGACGTCGGCGCCCGCGGCCGCAATGACCTTGCCCTTGGCATCGACGGCTTCGGCAGCAAGGCTGCGAGCGTAAACCGAGTTCTCGACGTTGGTGTCAAGCACCCAGTTGCCAGCGGCATCCTGTGCGGCAATCGGCATATCGAGGCCCTTCGACGTACCGCAGTCGTCTTCGCGGATGATGACATCCTGCGAGACGTCGACGAGTCGACGGGTGAGGTACCCCGAGTCAGCGGTACGAAGCGCCGTGTCGGCCAGCCCTTTACGAGCACCGTGGGTCGAGATGAAGTACTCGGCCACGGTCAGGCCCTCCTTATAGGAGTGCACGATCGGGCGAGGGATGATCTCACCCTTCGGGTTCGATACGAGCCCACGCATACCGGCGATCTGGCGAACCTGCATCCAGTTACCACGAGCACCAGACGACACCATGCGGTTGATGTTGTTGTCGGAGGCGAAGTTGTTCTGCATGGCGGTGGCAACCTCGGCGGTGGCCTTGTTCCAGATCTCGATGAGCTCCTGGCGACGCTCGGCATCGGTCGTGAGGCCCTTGTCGAACTGGTCCTGCACCTTCGCGGCCTGCTTCTCGTAGCCGGCGATGATCTCCGGCTTGTTCGGCGGGGTCACGATGTCAGACAGTGCGACGGTGACACCCGAGCGGGTAGCCCAGTGGAAACCGGCATCCTTGATGCGGTCGAGTGCTGCCGCGACCTCCACCTTCGGGTAGCGCTCGGCGAGGTCGTTGACGATCGCCGAGATCTGGCCCTTGTCTGCGACTGCCTCGATGTAGGGGTAGTCGGCGGGAAGTGCCTCGTTGAACAGTGCGCGACCGAGGGTCGTGTTCATCAGGACGGTCTTGCCCTGCTCGAAGCCCTCGGGCGCCTCACCGTCGGCGAAGTGCAGGTTCTCAAGACGGATGCGAACCTTCGCATTCAGATTCAGCGAGTGCTGGTCGAACGCGAGGATCGCCTCGGCGACGGACGAGAACGCGCGGCCCTCACCCTCACCGCCATCTTTGAGCGTGGTCAGGTGATGCAGGCCGATGATCATGTCCTGTGTGGGCAGGGTCACCGGTCGGCCGTCGGAGGGCTTCAGGATGTTGTTGCTCGCGAGCATGAGCACGCGGGCCTCGGCCTGGGCCTCGACCGACAGCGGAAGATGCACCGCCATCTGGTCACCGTCGAAATCTGCGTTGAACGCAGCACAGACGAGCGGGTGAAGCTGGATGGCCTTACCTTCGACCAGCTGGGGCTCGAAGGCCTGGATGCCGAGACGGTGAAGCGTGGGTGCGCGGTTCAGCAGCACGGGGCGCTCGCGGATGATCTCCTCGAGCACATCCCACACCTGCGGACGGCTCCGCTCGACCATGCGCTTGGCGCTCTTGATGTTCTGAGCGTGGCTGAGGTCGATGAGTCGCTTGATCACGAACGGCTTGAACAGCTCGAGTGCCATCTGTTTGGGCAGACCACACTGGTGGAGCTTGAGCTGCGGGCCGACGATTATCACCGAACGACCGGAGTAGTCGACGCGCTTTCCGAGCAGGTTCTGGCGGAAACGACCCTGCTTGCCCTTGAGCATGTCGCTCAGTGACTTGAGGGCACGGTTGCCGGTACCGGTGACGGGGCGACCACGACGACCATTGTCGAACAGTGCGTCAACGGCCTCCTGCAGCATGCGCTTCTCGTTGTTGACGATGATCTCGGGTGCACCGAGGTCGAGCAGGCGACGCAGGCGGTTGTTGCGGTTGATGACCCTGCGGTACAGGTCGTTGAGGTCGGAGGTCGCGAAGCGGCCACCATCCAGCTGCACCATCGGGCGAAGCTCCGGCGGGATGACCGGCACAACTTCCAGCAACATGGCGGACGGCGAGTTGCCGGTCAGCAGGAAGGAGTTGACCACGCGCAGTCGCTTGATCGCACGGATCTTCTTCTGGCCCTTGCCGTTGGCGATCTGGTCGTGCAGGTCGACACTCTCTGTCTCCAGGTCGAACGCCTGCAGGCGCTTCTGGATGGCCTCCGCGCCCATGTAGGCCTCGAAGTAGGTGCCGAAACGATCCTGCAGCTCCTGGAAGACGGAATCCTCGGGCTTGAGGTCACCGACCTTCAGGTTGCGGAAATCGTCCCAGACGCGCTCGAGCTGGCTGATCTGCTCATCGAATGACTTGCGGGCCTGGCCCATTTCCTTCTCGGCGCCATCCTTGACGCGACGCTTCTGGTCGCTCTTAGCACCTTCGGCCTCGAGGGCGGCCAGGTCTTCTTCCAGCTTCGCAAGTCGAGTGGCGATGCGGGTGTCGCGCTGGCCCTCGAGGGTTTTGATTTCGAGACGGATCTCATTCTCGAGGCCGGGCAGGTCAGAGTGCCTTCCCTCCTCATCCACCGAAATGATCATGTATGCCGCGAAGTAGATGACCTTCTCGAGGTCTTTCGGCGCCATGTCGAGCAGGTAGCCGAGCCTGGACGGAACACCCTTGAAGTACCAGATGTGAGTAACGGGAGCGGCGAGCTCGATGTGGCCCATGCGCTCGCGACGCACCGAGGACTTGGTGACCTCGACTCCGCAGCGCTCGCAGACGATTCCCTTGAAGCGGACTCGCTTGTACTTACCGCACGAGCACTCCCAGTCCCGACTCGGTCCGAAGATCTGCTCGCCGAACAGGCCATCCTTTTCAGGCTTGAGCGTGCGGTAGTTGATCGTCTCTGGCTTCTTCACCTCACCGTGTGACCAACGACGGATGTCGTCAGCAGTGGCAAGGCCAATCTTGATTTCGTCAAACGCGTGAACGTCGAGCAATGGTTTCTTCTCTCTTAGAAAAAAGCTTTGAAGCTAAATAGGCGGGGTCGCGACGAAGGGAGCTAGTAGCTCAGATCTCGTCGATTGACGAGGACTCGAACCGGGTGGAGATGTTGATGCAGAGCTCTTCCGCAGCGCGGAACACCTCATCATCTTTGTCGCGCAGGTTGACCACGCTGCCGTCGGCCG
>NZ_JANLVV010000081.1:0-15095 GCF_031364185.1 Salinibacterium sp.
GAGACCAAGAACTCCACGATCGGCGTGGGCAGCAAGGTGCCGCACCTCAGCTACATCGGCGACACGACGGTGGGGGAGCAGTCGAACATCGGTGCCGGCACCATCACGGCCAACTACGACGGCGTGAACAAGAGCGCCACCGTGGTCGGCTCGCACGTACGCACCGGATCGCACAACGTGTTCGTCGCCCCGGTCACCATCGGTGATGGCGCGTACACCGGGGCAGGCACGGTGGTGCGAAAGGATGTTCCGGCCGGCTCTCTCGCGGTCACGGCGGCCTCCCAGCGCAACATCAGTGGGTGGGTCGAGACCCACCGCACGGGAACGGCGGCGGCGCGGGCGGCGGCCGCGGCATCCGGCGATTCCGAGGTTTAGCGCCCGGTGCGCCGCCGATAAGATTGGGGCACACTAAGGTCGGCGATCTGTCGGCAGAGAGCGGGGACTGTGTCCGAGATCAAGATCACCGGGCAGAAGAGGCTCGTGATCGTCACCGGCCGAGCCCACCCGCAGCTGGCCATCGACATCGCCGCCGAGCTCGAGACCAGTGTCGTTCACACCGACGCGCGAACCTTCGCCAACGGCGAGATCTATGCCCGATACGACGAGAGCGTGCGCGGCTGCGATGCCTTCGTGATCCAGTCTCATACCAACCCGATCAATGAGTGGCTCATGGAGCAGCTGATCATGGTCGACGCCCTGAAGCGCGCCTCGGCCAAGCGCATCACCGTCGTGTCACCGTTCTACCCGTACGCCCGCCAGGACAAGAAGGGCCGTGGCCGCGAGCCGATCAGCGCCCGACTCATCGCCGACCTGTACAAGGCCGCGGGGGCCGACCGCATCATGAGCGTCGATCTGCACGCCGCGCAGATCCAGGGATTCTTCGATGGCCCGGTCGACCACCTCTTCGCCATGCCCGTTCTGCTGGCGCACTTCCAGAAGATCCTCGACCCGTCGACGCTGACGGTGGTCTCGCCAGACATGGGGCGCGTGCGGGTGGCTGACATCTGGAGCGATAAGCTCGGCGCTCCGCTGGCGATCATCCACAAACGACGTGATCCGCTCATCCCGAATAAGGTCACGGTGCACGAGATCGTCGGGGATGTGAACGGGCGGGTGTGCCTGCTCGTCGACGACATGATCGACACCGGCGGCACCATCGTCAAGGCGGCCGAGGCGCTGAAGGCTGCGGGAGCAACAAAGGTCGTGGTGGCGGCGACGCACGCGATTTTCTCGGAGCCAGCCTCAGACATCCTTCAGCATGCGTCCATCGACTCCGTGGTCGTGACAGACACTCTTCCGATCCCCGAATCCAAGCGTTTCGACAGTCTCACCATCCTGCCCATCGCACCCCTGCTCGCCCGTGCCATTCACCAGGTCTTCAACGACGGTTCCGTCACGAGCATGTTCGACGGCGCGGCTTGAGCATCGGCACTGCCCGACCCTGGCTCGCCTCGTACGCGGAGGGGGTTCCCGATGAGATTGAGCTGCCTCAGGGTTCGCTGTACGACCTGGTCGAGGCATCCATTGCAGAGTTCCCGAACGCCGTGGCGTTGGAATTCTTTGCCCGCGAAACGACGTATGCCCAAATGGGCATGCAAATCGATCGAGCCGCCGAGGGGCTGCGACTGCTCGGCGTGCAGAGGGGCGACACCGTCGCGCTCGTGCTGCCGAACTGCCCGCAGCACATCGTCGCCTTCTATGCCGTGCTGCGACTCGGCGCCATCGTGGTCGAGCACAATCCGCTCTATACGCCGCGCGAGCTGCGCCACCAGTTCGAAGACCATGCGGCGAAGGTCGTCATCGCGTGGAACAGGGTGGTCGCGACCATTCAGGCCTTCCCCGACGATGTCGCCGTCGACAGCATCATTTCGGTGGATGTCACGCGCGCGATGCCCTTCGTCACGAGGGCGCTGCTCCGACTGCCGATTGCCAAAGCTCGCGACTCACGCGCTGCGCTGACGACCGACGTTCGCGGCACCATCGTGTGGGAGCAGCTGCTGAAGTCGGAGCGGATCACACCCCACATCGCGCGCCCAGACGCGGCCGACGTTGCCCTCATCCAATACACCAGTGGCACCACCGGCATGCCCAAGGGCGCCACGCTCACCCACCTGAACCTGACCTCCAACGCCGCGCAGGCCCGCGCCTGGGTGCCCACCGTGACGCGCGGCCAAGGGTGCGTCGTGTACGCGCTGCTGCCGATGTTCCACGCCTACGGGCTCACGCTGTGCCTCACCTTCGCGATGAGTATGGGCGCGCGGCTGGTGCTCTTTCCCAAGTTCGACCCGGATCTGGTGCTGAAGGTAGTGACGAAGCATCCCGCAACATTCCTGCCCGCGGTGCCGCCGATCTATCAGCGACTGCAGGCCGCGGCCCAAGAAAAGGGTGTCTCACTGGGCGGCATCGAGATCTCGATCTCCGGTGCAATGCCGCTGTCGGCCTCGGTGGTCGAACCCTGGGAAAAGGAGACGGGTGGATACCTCGTCGAGGGCTACGGCCTCAGCGAGACGTCGCCGGTGCTGATGGCCAACCCGGTCGGGCCGACGCGAGTCGCAGGAACCGTCGGTCTCCCGCTGCCGAACACGGAGATCCGTGTCGTCGACCCCGAGAATCCCACCGTCGATCGCGCCCCGGGCGAGGAGGGCGAACTCATCGTGCGCGGCCCGCAGGTGTTCTCCGGCTATTGGAAGAAGCCCGACGAGACCGACGCCGTGTTCGTGCCCACCTCCGATGGCGGCGCGCGCTGGTTCCGCACCGGCGACATCGTCACCGTGGATCAGGCCGGATTCGTGCGTATCGTCGACCGCATCAAAGAGCTGATCATCACCGGCGGGTTCAACGTGGCTCCCAGCGAGGTCGAAGACACGCTGCGCCGCCACCCGGCGGTGGCCGACGTTGCCGTCGTGGGAATGCCGAGCACGCACAACGGTGAAGACGTGGTGGCCGCTGTCGTGCTCGTCGCTGGCGCCGCCCTGGATGAGGCATCCATTCGCGACTTCGCCCGGTCGAATCTGGCCGCGTATAAGGTCCCCCGCCGCGTGTACCAGGTCGAGGAACTGCCGCGCTCGCTCATCGGCAAGGTGCTACGGCGCGAGGTGCGCGAGAAGTTGACTGCGCTTTAGGAGTCGGTGGTCGAGATGCCCGGCGACACCGGCAGCCTGGCGCCGCCGGGGATGAGGCCCATCGCGGCAAGGAGCGTTTCACCGCCGTTGAATCCGATCGCGTAACAGTTCCAGCCCATCCCCGATGCGCTGAAAAACTCGAATCGTGCCGAGAACGTGACGGCCTCGGGCGCGAGGTTGGCGGTGTAGATCTCGCAGGAACGCTGGGCGGTGTTGTTGGCCGTTGACAGCCCGATCAGGATGCCCGGAAGCACCAGCCCGACCAGCCCGACCACCACCACGACGCGCATGACGGTGAGCAGGTGGGGGCTCCGCAGCGGCTTATCGCCGTGCGGTTCGTAGCCGGCGAGCTCGGGCTCGTCGTCGTATTCGTTCACGTTATCTGCAGACATGACCCGTCCATTGTGCCACCGCCCGCTGGACGGCATTCCCCGGCCGACTAGTGCGAGCTGCCTGCCGCCTCGATCTCGGTGCGGTCGCCGCTCCACAGCGTGTGGAACGTGCCCTCCTTATCGACGCGCTGATAGGTGTGCGCCCCGAAGAAGTCGCGCTGGCCCTGCACGAGGGCGGCGGGAAGGCGGTCGGCGCGCAGCCCGTCGTAGTACGCCAGTGACGACGAGAATGCCGGGGTCGGGATGCCCGACTGCGCTGCTCCGGAGACGACCCGGCGCCAGGCATCCTGAGTTTTCGCCATCACGTCGACGAAGAAGGGCGCGGTGACGAGGGCCATCAGCCCGGGATCCTCGGCGTACGCCTCGGTGATGCGATTCAGGAAGCGTGCACGGATGATGCAGCCTCCACGCCAAATCTTCGCGATCTCACCCTTCTGGATGTCCCAGCCGTACTGCTCCGCTCCCGCCACGATCGCATCGAACCCCTGCGAATAGGCGATGACCTTGGATGCGTAGAGCGCAAGCCGCACGTCTTCGACGAAGTCTTCGGAAGAAGTGACCTGCGACGCGGGCCCCGGCAGAGACGCCGCGGCCGCACGCTGGGCCGGCTTGGACGACAGCGCGCGGGCGAATACGGCCTCCGCGATTCCGGAGACGGGAATGCCGAGATCGAGGGCGGTCTGCACCGTCCAGACCCCGGTACCCTTCGACCCGGCCTGGTCAAGGATGACGTCGACGAGCGGCCTGCCGGTCGAGGCATCCACTTGCTTCAGTACCTCGGCGGTGATTTCGATCAGGTAGCTCTCGAGTTCGCCGGTGTTCCACTCGGTGAAGATGTCGGCGATGGCGGCCGGCGACAGCTCGGTGCCGCGGCGGATGAGGTCGTAGGCCTCGGCGATCAGCTGCATGTCGGCGTACTCGATGCCGTTGTGGATCATTTTGACGAAGTGTCCGGCTCCATCGTGGCCGACGTGTGTGACGCAGGGCTCGCCTTCTGCGATGGCGGCGATGGATTTCAGGATCGGGCCGAGCGTGACCCACGCCTCATCCGAGCCGCCGGGCATGATCGACGGGCCGAGAAGCGCACCCTCTTCGCCGCCCGAGATTCCCGCACCAACGAAGTTGATCCCGGTCTCGCGCACAGCCTTCTCACGGCGGATGGTGTCGGTGAACAGCGCGTTCCCACCGTCGACGATGATGTCGCCGGGCTCAAACACGGCCATGAGTTCGTCGATGACCGCGTCGGTGCCCTTGCCCGCCTGCACCATGATCAGCGCGGTGCGCGGCGTGGAGAGCGAGGTGGCAAACTCGGCGTAGGTTTTCGACGCGACGAATTCGGCTTCGGGGTGCTCGCTCAGCAGCGTTTCGGTTTTCTGGTACGAGCGGTTGAAGATCGCGACCGAGTTTCCTTCCCGACTCGCGAGGTTTCGGGCGAGGTTGGATCCCATTACCGCGAGCCCTACAACGCCGATATTTGCCTGTGCCATGAGTCTCCTTTGGTGTGCCGTGAAGCCAGGATCAAGGCTAGTACGGTTGGTGGATGCCCCGGCCGCCGCTCGTCGTTGTGAGCGGAGTATCGGCCTGAAGCCTGTGCGGGCGAACTCCTGCTCGGTAGTCTCTGACCATGGTCCGAATCATGCTGAGTGTCGTGATCGCGTTCGCCGCGACCGCACTCGGCTACGTGGCGCTGTGGAACGGCGGAGCCGTTCTGCTCCGGGACGCGAGTAACGGCGGGGGCGCCGACCTCAGCCTCGTGGCACTGCTGATGGCGGGCGGTGGGCTGGTGTTGCTGGCCACAGCCATGCTCAGCCTCGCCCTGTCTCCCGTGGGCGTGATCACGGTGGGCGCAATCCACCTGACCGTCGGCCTGCTCTCCGTATTGATCCCCTCGTCCCCGTTCATTCCTCTCTTCGCCCAGGGGTTCGGAGCCGACTCGGCGATCGGCTACGGCCTGCTGTTCTCCGTCTCCACCGGCATCGGGCTGCTTGCCGGCATCATCTTCCTGGTCACGGGTCTTGCCGCACTCACCCGCCGGGCCCAGAAGCCCGGTGCTCTCGCGCGGGCCGCGAGCGTCATCGTCGCCATCGTCGCCGGCGCGATGGGCATCCTGCTGGCGTTCATCGGTGGTGGTTCGGTTCATACGACACTGATTCTCGAGGCCCGGCCCGGGCTCGAAGTCACGGGAGTGGTGCTGGTACTCGTCGGCACGATCCTGGTGGGGCTCGCGGCGTTGACGCTGCGCTGGTCGTCGCTGGGCGCGGCGGTGCTGGGCGTGCTGGTCACGGCGATGGGCATCGTTGGCATTGCGCAACCCTCGCAACTGGCATCCATCACCCAGGGGGTTTCGCGCGAACTGACCGTGGCCATCCAGTTCGCCTGCCCGAACGGCAATCTTGCATTGATCGGGATGCTGCTGCTCGCCGCCGCGCTCGGCACCCTGTTGCGCTCCCGCCGCTGGCGTTGAGCGGATTCCCTCCCGTCGGCGGATCCGTGTAGAATCGGGCACTGAACTTCGGCGAGGGAACCACACGGTTCCGTTATCGACGCGGTGAAGTGGGCTTACGTCTTCCTCACGCTGACATTCACGCGTTCGAGTTGAACACGACCTGGGCGAATGCCCGTTATGGAGAACATCATGGCTGGTAAAGCTCCCACGTCAGGTAACGACAACAACCACCTCGTCACCGAGGTGCGCGACACCTTCGGCAAGGGTGTGGCTCGCAAGATCCGCGCGAAGGGCAAGATCCCTGCCGTCATCTACGGTCACGGCACCGAGCCGCAGCACGTCACCCTGCCGGGCCATGAGACGGCCCTGATCCTTCGCAAGTCGAACCAGGTGCTTGAGCTCGACATCCAGGGCACGACGCAGCTTGCACTCGTCAAGGATGTGCAGAAAGACCCGGTTCGCCAGATCATTGAGCACATCGACCTGATCGTCATCCGCAAGGGCGAGAAAGTCATCGTCGACATTCCCGTACATGTCGAGGGCGAACCGGCTCCCGGAACGTCAGTCAACCAGGATTCCAATACCGTGTCGCTCGAGGTCGAGGCGATCCACATCCCCGAGAACATCGTGGTGTCGATCGAGGGCCTCGAGGAGGGCTCGCAGATTCTTGCGAAGGATCTCGCCCTGCCGACTGGCGCCACGTTGGTCACGGAGCCCGAGACGCTCATTGTCGGAATCACCGGTGAGAGCGAGCAGGACCTGGGTGACGAGACCGACGAGGCTGCTGAGGGCGATGCCCCTGCCGCGGAGGGCGCGTCAGAGGCCTCCGAGTAGGCCTCCGACGCCGAGAAAGTTCTGCCCCATCTGGTTTTCACGCAAAACGCATCCCGTGGATGATCTCTGGCTTGTGGTCGGGCTCGGTAACCCCGGGCCCGGCTACGCCGGCAATCGTCATAACGTCGGGCAGATGGCGCTTACCCAGCTTGCCGATCGAGCCTCGGCCAGCTTCAAGAATCACAGGTCCAACGCGTCAGTAGCAGAAGCTCGCGGCGCGGTGGAAGGGCCCAGACTGGTGCTGGCCAAGCCGAATTCGTTCATGAATGTGTCGGGTGCGCCGGTGGCGGCGCTGCTGCGCTTCTACAAGATCGAGCCTGCGCGGTTGATCGTGCTGCACGACGAGCTCGACCTCCCGTTTGACGCGCTCCGCCTGAAGTTCGGCGGGGGTCACGGCGGCCACAACGGCATCCGCGACATCATCGCCGCGACCGGCACGGGCGACTTCACCCGCGTGCGCATCGGCATCGGTCGCCCCCCGGGCCGCCAGAGCGCAGCCGACTTCGTGCTGCGCGACTTCTCGGGCGACGAGCGCGCGACGCTGCCGAACCTGCTTGAAGACGCAGTGGATGCCACGCAGCTCATCACCTCGGACGGCCTCACCATGGCGCAGCTGAAGTTCCACACCGCCCGCCCCTAGCGCTCGCCCAGCCGCTCCGCCCAGCCGCTCCGCCCAGCCGCTCCGCCCAGCCGCTCCGCCCGACCCCGCGCCTCGCCGCTCGACGCCGCGCCTCGCCGCCCGACCCCGCGCCTCGCCGCTCGACGCCGCGCCTCGCCGCTCGACGCCGCGCCTCGCCCGCATCCGAGTCGTCCGCACCCGATGCCAAATGAAGGAGATTCCCAGCTCCGCGCTCGCATTACGTGACGGGTGAGACGGTTCCGCCGAAATCTCCTTCATTTGGCAGCGGGCCGGCGCGAGTTGTCCGGCGGCAGCGGGTCGGCTTGGGGCGCGAGTGCCGCGGCCCAGCTTGGCGTGCCGCCGATGCGCGAGCGGCCCGCGTGTTGATAACTCCTGCAGATCGAGCGACCCGCGCGGCAGCATCCCCGGAGTTCCGCGGAGTTCCGCGGGCTACCGCAGCCGCGGTCCGCGATCTGCAGGAGTAATCAACCGCCAGCATCGGTGAGCGCCGCCACGTAGACTTATCCAGTGATACTCGAAGGATTAATCCCGGCCCTTTCGCGCGCCCGGACGTTCGAGGAAGCTCTGACCTCGGGCGCCCGAAGCGCCGATTTCTCGCTGGTCGACGGGCTGCGTGCGCCCCTGCTGGCGGGACTGCTCACGCGTACCGGCGGCCCGCGCGCGCTGCTCGCGGTGGTGGCCACGGGCCGGGAATCCGAAGCACTTCGTCGGTCGTTGGCAAGCTACCTCCCGAGTGCCACGATCGTCGAGTTCCCCGCGTGGGAGACCCTGCCGCATGAACGGTTGAGCCCGAGCGCCGAAACGGTGGGCAAGCGAATTGCGGCGCTTCGGGGCATCCGGGACTGGTCAAAAACCGACCAGAAGACGCCGTTCGTCATGGTCGCCAGCGTGCGCGCTGCCCTGCAGCCCCTTGCCGATAACCTCACCAGCATCGAGCCGATTGCGCTGGTCAAAGGCGGCCGCGGCTACGACTTGGCGGAGCTTAGCCGCCAGCTCGTCGACCTCGCCTATGCGCGGGTCGACATGGTCACGCGGCGCGGAGAGTTCGCGGTGCGCGGTGGCATCGTCGACGTGTTTGCTCCCACCGATGAGCACCCGCTTCGGCTCGAATTCTTCGGCGACGAGCTTGAACAGCTTCGGGAATTCTCCGTCGCCGACCAGCGCTCCCTCGCCACCGAGATCAGCGCGGCGGAGCTTGCGCCCAGCCGCGAGATGTTGCTGAGCGAGTCGGTGCGGCAGCGCGCCCGCGAGATGCAGCACGAGTTTCCGAGCCTGTCGACGATGCTGGCGAAGATCGGCGAGGGCATCCCTGTTGAGGGCATGGAGTCGCTCGCCCCGGCTCTGGTCGATCGGCTGGTGCCGCTGACGCACTACTTGCCACAGGATGCCGCGATCGCGGTGCTCTCGCCCGAAAAAGTGGCGACGCGCGCGGTGAACCTGGCGGAGACGAACCGGGAGTTTCTGAGCGCGGCGTGGAACGCGGCCACCGCCGGTGCCGAGGCCCCCATCGACCTGGATGCCGGCGACTTCGTCACGCTCGGCAGGCTGCGCGAGTCGGCGGGCACTCGCCCGTGGTGGACCCTCAGCGCCTTCGACTCGGGTGCTTCAGTGGAGCCCGTTGGCGGGAGAAACGTACTCGCGGCGGGAGTTGCGACTCCCGCCGCTCGGGAGTATCTCCCGCCGGAGAGAGAAGAGTACGACGACGACCGTTACGTGCGTGTCGAGGCGCGCACGGTACCGAACTTCGCGGGCCAACCCGATGGCGCGCTCGGGCACGTCGGCGATCTGCTGCGCGACGGCTGGACGGTGGTCGTCGTCTCCGAGGGCACCGGGCTTGTGGAGCGCACGGCCAACGTGCTGGCCGAGCATGAGCTCGCCGGGCGGGCCGTAGACGCGTTTCCCTCGAAGACCGAGGCCGGCGTCGCCTACCTGGTGCAGGCATCCCTCGACCAGGGTTTTGAGTTGCCCGACATCAAGCTCGCCCTCCTCAGCGAGAGCGAGTTTTACGGCAGGACGGCGGGTTACGACACGCGCCAGGTCAAAAAGCTCGCGAGTCGGCGCAAGAATGTCGTCGATCCGCTGCAGCTCAAGGCTGGCGACTTCGTGGTGCACAACACCCATGGCATTGGCAAATTCGTCGAGCTGGTGCAGCGCGAGGTCAGCACCGGTGGCCGCAACGCCATCAAGACGCAGCGCGAATTCCTGGTCATTGAATATGCGCCCAATAAGCGTGGATACCCCGGGGATAAGCTCTACGTTCCGACCGACCAGCTCGACCTGCTGAGTCGGTATGTCGGCGGCGAGGCCCCCGCGCTGAGCAAGATGGGCGGCAGTGACTGGGCGGCAGCGAAGGGCAAGGCGCGCAAGGCGGTGCGCGACATCGCGGTGGAGTTGGTGAAGCTCTACAGCGCGCGAATGGCGTCCAAGGGCCACGCGTTCGGGCCGGACACCCCCTGGCAGCGTGAGCTGGAGGAAGCCTTCGCGTTCGCCGAGACCCCCGACCAGCTGACCACGATCGATGAAGTCAAAGCCGACATGGAGAGGCCGATCCCGATGGATCGACTACTTTCCGGCGACGTCGGTTATGGCAAGACCGAGGTCGCGGTGCGCGCCGCATTCAAGGCCGTTCAGGATGGCAAGCAGGTCGCGATGATCGTGCCGACCACACTGCTGGTGCGTCAGCACATGGAGACCTTCGCCGAGCGGTTCGCGGGTTTCCCGGTGCACCTTCGCGCGTTATCCCGGTTCCAGAGCGACAGCCAGTCGAAGGAAACGATCGCTGGCATGGCGGATGGCACGGTCGATGTGGTGATCGGCACGCACCGCCTCCTCAGTCAGAACATCGCGTTCAAGGACCTGGGGCTCGTGATCATCGACGAGGAGCAGCGATTCGGCGTCGAACATAAGGATGCGCTGAAGAAGCTGAAGACGAATGTCGACATCTTGGCGATGACGGCGACCCCGATCCCGCGCACGCTCGAGATGGCGGTCACAGGCATCCGGGAGATGTCGACCCTGGCGACCCCTCCGGAAGATCGGCATCCGATTCTCTCCTTTGTGGGCCCGTATTCAGAGCGCCAGGTCGGGGCCGCGATTCGCCGCGAGCTGCTGCGTGAGGGCCAGGTGTTCTTTGTGCACAACCGCGTCTCAAGCATCACGCGGGTCGCGAACCAGTTGGCGGAGTTGGTTCCGGAGGCGCGCATCGCGGTCGCCCACGGCCAACTGCCCGAGCACGTGCTCGAGCAGGTGATGGTCGACTTCTGGGAGCGCAAATTCGACGTGCTGGTCAGCACCACGATCATCGAGACCGGTCTGGATATCGCGAACGCCAACACGCTCATCATCGACCGGGCTGATAAGTACGGCCTCTCGCAGCTGCATCAGCTGCGCGGTCGGGTGGGGCGAGGGCGCGAGCGCGCGTACGCCTATTTCCTCTACGACGACCTCAAGCCGATGACCGAGACGGCCCACGAGCGCCTGAACACGATCGCGGCCAATAACGAGCTCGGGGCCGGCATGCAGATTGCGCTGAAGGACCTCGAGATCCGTGGGGCCGGAAACCTGCTCGGCGGGGAACAATCCGGGCATATCGCGGGCGTCGGTTTTGATCTTTACCTCAGGATGATCGGCGAAGCGGTCTCGATGTTCCGGGGTGACGTGGCTGAAGGTCAGACCGAGCTCAGGCTCGAGTTGCCCGTCGACGCCCACATCCCCGAGGAGTACGTGGAGAGCGAGCGGCTCAGGCTGGAGGCGTACCAGAAGCTGTCGACCGCCGCAGCTCCCGCCGCCACCGCTGACAGCATCGACCGGGTTCTGGAGGAACTGACCGACCGCTACGGGGATCCACCCGAGCAGGTTGCCAACCTTATTGCGGTCTCACGGCTGCGGCGGATGGCCCAGAAGTCGGGCCTCAGCGAAGTGGTCGTGATGGGCGATAAGTTGCGCGTGGCTCCGGCCAACCTCGCCGACTCGATCCAGGTGCGGCTGCAGCGACTGTATCCGGGAGCCCGATATCACGCCTCCGCGGCCGCGGTGCTGGTGCCCCTGCCGGAGCAGCCGACCGACACGCAGCTCATCGCCTGGACGACAGACCTGCTCGTGGCCATCTTCGGCGCGGAGGTGGCGGCCCCGGAGGTGGCGGCCCCGGAGGTGGTGGCCCCAGAGGCTGCGGCCCCGGAGAGCGCTGGGTAACGTTCCCCTGGCTAGCGTCGCCCGAGCCCACCCCCTGCCGCGATGGCATGCGCGCAATCTCACCGCTGCATCCACCACTCAGAGTGCAGCTCTGGCCCCTCCCGCTCGGCGGCGATGGGCCACAACTGCGCTCTGACTTGAGTGCGGCGCCGGATGCGGAGCGAGTCGGGGCGTGCGGCGCCGCCCGCAGCGGCAATGTCGCACTTCGCCGGGTTTAGTTTGCCGTCCCGAACGCGCCCTCCCCCCTCACCACTGCGCGCCAGCCACGATGCGATGAGGGATGCGTTGGCCGCAGCCTGCGCGCCCGACCCCTGTTCACCTCTCGGCTGCCGATGAGCGGGCCGGGTTTCATGAGCCGCCTAGGGCAGCGGGCCGCGCCGCGCGATGATCCCCGCGAAGAGGGTGTGAAGCAGCGGCAGCGCCGACACCGACATGAGCACGATCCCCAGGACGACATCCTGGGGGCGAAGCAGGATGCCGCCGATCAGCAGGGCGGTGAAGAGGATCGCCGAGATAACGCGGCGCCCCAGTAGCTCGAGGTTGCTGAGGCGGCGCTCGAGCCGGGGGCTCTGCACCGAGACTCGGCCCTCCTCGATCCGAGACGTGAGGGTGTCGAGGCGCTGCGGCAGTCGCGAGATGACGCCGGCGGACGACGTGAGCCGCTTGACGACATCCTGAACCAGGTTGCCGCTCTCGGACCGGATCAACTGTGCGGAGTATGGCTCGACGGCATCCCAGATGTTGAAGGCGGGATTGATCGAGCTACACACCCCCGAGGTCACCGACAGTGCGCGGATGATGAGCAGGAAATTTTCGGGGAACTGGAACGGCAGCGATCGCACGAGTTCACTGAACTCGAGAGCGAACGCCTGGAACTGGCGAGGGTCGACCTCCTGCAACTCGGCGAACCCCATCCCTCCGAACCGCGCGAAGGCCGTGGTCATTGCCCTCTCGAGCTCGGCGGTATCGGCTGTGGGGAGCAGAACTCCGACTTCGCGGATGCCATCTACCATGCCCTTGCCATCGCGGGATGCCGCGGCGATCACGACCTGCCGCAGGCCTCGGCGCAGGGCGTCGGGCACCTCGCCCATCATCCCGAAGTCGATGAAAGTGAAAGCCCAGCGACGGCCGCTGGGGTCGCCGTCGAGCTGTGTGACGAAGACGTTACCTGGATGAGGGTCGCCGTGGAAGAAGCCGTGCACGAAGAGTTGGTCGAACATCACCGACGCGAACTCGGCGGCCACCTCGGCCGGGTCGATGCCGGCAACGCGCAGGGCGTCGACGTCGGTGATCTTGATGGCCGTCACATCCTGCATCGTCAGCACTCGGCGCGTGGTGCGCTCCCACACGAATTCGGGGACGCGAACGCGTGCGTCGCCGGCGAAGTTCTGGGTAAACCGCTCCGCATTGGCGGCTTCCGCGAGGTAGTCGATCTCCTCCAGGCTGGTCTTCGCGAATTCCTCCATGAGGGTCAGCATGTCGACGCGATTCGAGACGAGGCGCACGCGACTGAGGATTCCGGCAACACGGCGAAGGGCCCTCAAGTCCACGTCGACGATCAACTCGATGCCGGGACGCTGGATCTTCAGGACGACGTCGGTCAGCCCTGTGTCCGCGGTGTCCCGCTCCGATAATCGTGCGCGATGTACCTGGCCCAAGGATGCCGCGGCCAACGGAATCGGATCGACGAACGAGAAGGCGCGATCGAACGACAACCCCAGCTCGGTTTCGGCGTGGGCACGGATTCGCTCGAAGGGAACGGCGGGAACTTCATCCTGCAGGCCCTCGAGTTCCCTCGTGATCTCGCGCGGCAGCACGTCGAGCCGGGACGACATGAATTGCCCTACCTTAATCATGAGGCCGCCCAGGTCCACCGCCAGGGTGTTGAAATTGCGTGCGATGCGCTGGATGCGGCGCGATCGGGTGCGCGCCGCAATCCGTGTGAGCCCGAACCGTGGCAACACCAGCTCGTACCACCACGTCTGCACCAGGTAACGGGTGGCAAACCGCATGATCCTGCGGTAGCGGGCGCGCATATTCCCGGCGTCGGTCATCTGGTCTCGGTCTTTCGATCTCCGCCGCGCCGACGTGCTGGGGGCAATCGATCAGTCCTGAGCGAGGATGGAATAAAGCTTACGCCGCGCCTCATCGAGCACCGCGACGGCCTGCTTCACCTGCTCAGAGTTTCCTGAGCGTCCCACCTGCGCCGCCGCCTGTGCCAGCTCGACTCCGGCCCGGGGCAGCGCTGTGGCTCGCCCGCTGTCTCGCCCACCCTGGGCCTCCCATGGGGCAGAGTGATCTGCTGCCGCCTCCGCCACAGTCCGACCCTCGGCAGTGAGCGAGTAGGTCTTGCGGCCGTCCGCCTCCTCGGCTTCGATGAGGCCCTCGTCAGCTAACAGCTGAAGAGTCGGATACACCGAGCCGGGGCTCGGCTTCCACACGCCTCCGCTGCGTTCTTCGATCTCGTGGATGATCTGGTAGCCGTGCATGGGCTTCTCGGCGAGCAGCGCGAGCACTGCCGCGCGCACATCACCGCGACCCATCCTCGAGCCGGTCTTGCGGTCGAACTGGCCGCGCAGCTGCTCGAACGACTCCCACATCGAGGCGGTCGGCCAGCCTTCGCGCGCGCCACTGCGGCGCCCTGTGAACCCATCGCCCATAAATGAATTGCTCATGATGTCCTCCTCAGCGCCGGAGCTACCGATGCTCGACGATACTCAACGATATATCTTTAATATGTGGATGAGAAACGAGACGGCCGCGGTCATCCACCTGCCAGAGCCCGCGCTGCTCGGCTAGACTTAGACCGTCGCGACTGGCGTTCAGATGGGCATCCATCGGGAAGTGACCGCTGTCTCTGTTGGGCAGCCACACGATTGGGCCGTACGCCTGGGCCCACCGGATACCCTTGTTCTATCCGTTCGAGTGTTTTTAGGAGCGTCATGTCCAGCACCCTCTCCACCAGCCCCGTCACTTCCGCGCCGAGCCATTCCTTCACCGCTCCGCTGTCCGAGGTCGATCCCGAGATCGCCGCAGTTCTCGAGCAGGAGCTCGGCCGTCAGCGTGGCACTCTTGAAATGATCGCGAGTGAGAACTTCGTGCCACGTGCGGTGCTCGAATCCCAGGGTTCCGTGCTCACCAATAAGTACGCGGAGGGCTACCCCGGTCGTCGCTATTACGGTGGATGTGAGTTCGTCGACGTGGCCGAGAGCCTCGCAATCTCCCGGGCGAAGAGCCTGTTCGGCGCCGCTTACGCCAACGTCCAGCCACACTCCGGTGCCTCGGCCAACGCGGCGGTGCTGGCAGCCATCGCGCAGCCCGGCGACCGTATCCTCGGCCTCGAGTTGGCCCACGGCGGCCACCTCACCCACGGGATGCGCCTCAACTTCTCGGGCAAACTCTACGAGGCCCACGCCTATGGCGTCGACCCGCAGAGCTACCTGATCGACATGGATGCGGTGCGCGAGAAA
>NZ_JANLVV010000083.1:0-4543 GCF_031364185.1 Salinibacterium sp.
TTCCCTACGTTGTGTTCTGCACGTTGTGGGAATATCCCGACATGCCCTAATGTGGGTATATCACCACATCATGCAATGTGGGATTATCCCGACACGAAGGATGCGATGATGCCGACAGTGCAGGTGCGAAAGTTCCGTGACATCGGCCCCGTCATCAAGGCCGTCCGCGAGAGCCGCGCAGTGCGGCAGGAGGACCTTGCTGAGCAGCTCGCCTTTTCTCGCGATTATCTCATCGACCTTGAGAGGGGCAGGGGCAGTCTCTACGTGACGCGGCTGTTCCGGACGCTCAACGAACTGGGCATTACCGTGACGCTGACGTATCAATCCCGCGATGACGAGGCGAGCGATGGAAATGCTTGATCTCTACCTGCACGACCGCCGAATTGGTGCTGTGCACAGGGACGGTCGAACCAAGCACCGGGTCGCGATCGAGTGGGACTCTGACTACCAGGGTGATGCCCTGATACTCACCGAATCGTTTGGCGTCATCCCTGGGCGTGCGCCGGACACGGTGCTCGCATCGAATTTTCTCGGCGGATACACCCCAGAGGGCAACCAGCGCACCGCACTCGCTGCCAAGCGGGGAATCGACCCCGATGATCTCTACGGCATTCTGAGCGAGTTTGGCGGCTCAATTGCTGGCGCAGTCACGCTCCGAAGCCCTGATGAAACAACCAGCTACCATCCGGACTATGACGAGCTCGCGGAGAGTACCGTCGCGGCTCGACTGCAACAAGCGATTGAGGAGCACGACCTGGGGGCGCGCGATGGCAGTCGCTCGATGCTGCCGGGGTTTCAACCCAAACTCCTTCTCGCGCGATTCGACGAGGTGTGGCTTGAACCGCACGGCAGGGCTCACTCGACCCACATCCTCAAACCTCAACTCCCGTCACGGCCCGAGGCGATCTTCAACGAGTTTTACAGCCACGAACTCGCCCGACACGCTGGGTTGTCCCGATTTCAGAGCGCGATGCGCACGGCAGGCACGATGAATTACCTGGCGATTGAGCGCTTCGATCGCCGCGTTGTCGGCGGCGACGTGAAGCTTCACCATCAGGAGGATCTCGCGCAGGCTCTAGGTCTTGACTGGCGCAACGGCGACGCGAAGTTTCAGGACCACAGGCTGCCATCGAGGAAGGGGCGACCCTCGGCCCGACTCATCGGCGAGCTGCTGGGCTCGATCCCCGGCGGTGGGCGCGCTGCCGAGGACTGGCTGCGCCAACTCGTCTATCACGTCGCGATCGGCAACAACGATGCGCACGCGAAGAATGTTGCCCTGCTGCATCTCGCCACTGGGACGCAGCTCACCGAGATTTATGATGCCGTGCCGAACCTCTTCCAGGAAGGGCGCATCGACTGGAATCTTGCGCTCTCCGTCGGAGGGACCTTCGACCATCGAAAGATCTCGGTGGAAGCTCTGACAGCCGAGGCGCTCTCGTGGGGAGTGCTTTCCCGACAACGCATCCCGACGGCGATAGACGAGACCCTCGCCGCCTTAGAAGCAGGGGTGCGAGCAATCACTCCGCCGAACCTCGCCTCCAAAGGGATGCCCGAGAGAATCCAATGGAACGTGAATCGACTCCAATCGGGCGCCGAGATCAGCGCACCGTGAGTGCTTTTCACGCGGTGGGTGTGGTGCCCACATCTCGAGTTGCCGATCACGTCACGCCATGTCGCAACCGCACCGCTCGCAATAAAGCGAAATAAGGTCGAGCTCGGCCCGAACTCCCGATGGCGGTCTGGCGCGCCTGATTTTCAGGACGCTGTCGACGCTGGTGGCGTGGTGGTGTGGGTAATCATGATCCAACTCTGGGGCGAAAGATGCATTCGGAGCACTTCGTCACGCCGCGTAGCGGATCCGATGCGTACCAGATCCGCCGCATAGCAGATCCATAGAATCGACCACTACCGTGGCGCCATGACCATCCAGCCCGCAGAGCACAGTCATCCGCACGACCACCAGCACCCTCACGAGCACAGTCATCCGCACGAGCACAGGCACCCCCACGAAACCTCGCAGTCAGCCAGGGAGCACGACCACCCGCATCCTCATGGGCAACCACGGGGACTCGTCAACCGCCGCACCCTGCTGGGAGCCGGAGGGCTCGGGCTGGGTGCGATGCTGCTGGCCGCCTGCACACCGACGGCCCTCGTGTCGACGGCCACTCCCTCCGCTGTAGCGCCGAGCGTCACGCCCACCGCCACACCGTCGGCGACTGCCGCGGCGAGCCCGACGCTGGCCGGGTTCGACGAATTCGCCGACACCGTCCGCACGTTCCTCAATGGCGAATACTGGATGGTGGAGAGCACCGGGCTGCCCGCCCACTCCATGATGGTGGGGATCACGAGTTGGCAACAGCAGTTTCCGCTGCCGCAGCCCTTTATCGGCGATAACGCGTTCCGCCTCCCGGTAACACCGCAACTCGCGGCCACCCCGGTGTCAGCCCGCACCGGGCTGTTTCGAGGAGCGATCGCGCTCGCCGTGAACGGGGTGCCGATCTTCAATGCGCTCAATAATCGTGGAGATGACGCCTTCCTGGCCGGGGAGTTGGACCAGTGGGGTGGGCATTGCGGGAAGGCAGACGACTACCATTACCACGTCGCTCCGCTGCACCTGCAGGACGCGGTGGGCGCGGCAAAGCCGATCGCCTATGCGCTGGATGGGTACGCGATCTACGGACTGACCGAGCCCGACGGGAGGGCGGTCGCGGCTCTCGACGAGTTCAATGGGCACACCAACGCCAGCGGGCTCTACCACTATCACGGCACCCAGGCCTACCCCTACATCAACGGCGGGCTGGTGGGGGTGGTCGGGGTGAGTGGCGATGGCGTCGATACGCAGCCCAACACCCCACCCATCCGACCGCCCGGCGAGCCGCTGCGAGGTGCCACGATCACCGGGTTCGAGTCATTGGGGGCGGGTAGTTATCGTCTCGATTACACCCTCGACGGCGAAACCCTGCAGGTGGCGTACCAGGTGACGGATGCCGAAGTCGCTTTCACCTTCAGCGACGCGACCGGCGTCACCCGAACAGAAACCTACTCACGATGATCATCAGGATGACCGCTCCGAGGCGCGTTCGCGCATCCATCGCCATCGCCTGCCTGGTGACGGCCCTCGTTCTCGCCGGCTGTGCTGCGACGCCAGTGAACACCCCGGCACCGAGCCTGCCGGAGCCGACCACCGAGCCCACGGCGGCCACCGCCGAGCCGGTCGTTGCCGAGCCGATCCAATTCACGGCCGACGTCTGGGCCGACAACTGGTTCTCGCTGACCGTGAATGGAGTGCTGGTGGGCGAGGACTCGGTACCCATCACCACCGAACGCTCCTTCAACGCGGAGACGATCAGTTTTGTCGCGAGCTATCCGCTGACGATTGCCCTGATGTCGAAAGACTATGTCGAGACGCCGAGCGGACTTGAATACATCGGCACCGACCGGCAGCAGATCGGCGACGGTGGCATCATCGCGCAAATCAAAGAGACCGTGACAGGGCAGACGGTGGCGGCCACCTCGACCCAGTGGCGTGGCCTCGTCATTCAGCGAGCGCCCCTGAATCCGGAGTGTGTGGCTTCACCCCAGCCCGACGTCGATTGCGCGTTCGAGGCGAGCGAGGCGCCGGCGCTGTGGACGACGAGCGGTTTCGATGACTCCGGATGGCTGGCGGCGACGGAATACACCGCCGCGGAGGTCGGCACGAAAGAAGGGTATGACCTGGTCGCTTGGGATGCCACGGCACGGCTGATCTGGGCGAGCAGTCTCACCCAGGACAACACCATCCTGTGGCGCTTCGAGGTCGGCTAGGAGGGCTCGGCGTCGGCGTTCTTTTGCCTCCGCTGCTCGCGTGCCCGCTGTGCGCGCGCCACAACCTTGCGGGCAGCGGCGTTGGCCGCCGTGCTGGTTCGCTTCGCACCGTCGAACTCGGTGCCGAGGAGCGCCAGCCCGCCGAGGGCGATGAGCGATCCGGGCCCGGGGAGCGGGATCAGTGCAACACCGAGGGCGATTGTGCCGACGCCGACAACGCCCACGGACGTTCGATAGACGCGGTTGACTCCGGGATTTCGTCGAATCAGAGCCCTGGTGGTGCGCAACACTCGTGCGGATGGTCGCGGCTCGGCGCCGCCGTCCGTCTCGTTGTCGCGGCCTTTCTCACTGCCTTGGGATGCCTCCACGGGGTCAGTCTACGTCCGAGGGGTGAGTGTCAAGGCCCCCGCACGCGCGGCCGGGGACCATAGGGTGGAAAGGCGGCAAGTCGCCCGAAACGTGAGGACGGTCATCCATGAAACAGCGCACTATCGGTACGGTTCAGGTCAGCTCGATCGGGCTCGGCGGAATGCCGATGTCGATTGAGGGTCGGCCCGACAGGGAGCGATCGATCGCCACGATTCATGCGGCGTTGGATGCGGGAATCACCATCATCGACACGGCGGATTCGTATCACCTGCCGGGCGTTGACGTGGGCCACAACGAAAGCCTGATCGCCGAGGCGCTCGCCTCGTGGGGCTCAGATACTTCGGGGATCCTGGTCGCGACGAAGGGCGGT
>NZ_JANLVV010000093.1:0-1001 GCF_031364185.1 Salinibacterium sp.
TCGAGCACCTCGACGGTGACTCCCTGCTCTCCGACATCGGCGCCGATGAAGAACGCTCCCTCGGGCCGAATCGAAAGGGTAGTGGTCGGGCGACCGCCATCAGAGGGCAGGCTGCCTGTCTCATGGGCGAGTCCCTCGGCCATCAAGTCGGCTATGACGTTGGTCACCGTCGCGGGTGACAACGAGAGCGCACCGGCGAGCTGGCCGCGCGTGGTCTCGCCATTACGAAGCAACTCTCGCAGCACTGCGGAGCGGTTACGCCTACGCAGGTTTCTTGTCGTCGAGTCGGTGGGAGCCATTGTCCAGATCCGTTGGTGGGGGGTAGCCCTTCGCTGTCGAAGGGTTAATTTACGACTTACCGTAACTCGTAATCAAAGTGAATGCAAGCATCAGTATCGGTGATTCTCCTTCGCTGCCATCGCTTCATACTCCTCGGCATAGTCCTGGTGCAACGTCGACCAGTCGACCAGGTTGACGCCGGGGCGCATCCTGCAGGCTCAGGGTGGCGCGCCAAAGACTGCTTGACCACTCCATCAGAGCGGGCGCGGGCGCGAAGTGGCTTAGTGGTGAGCGGCTTGGTAGTGAGCACGCCAAACCGAGTCTTATGGAAAGCGTCTGAACTTATAAACCAAAAGCGCCTGCTTTATAAATCAGTCGAGGTAGCACGAACTGTGTTGTGCGTACCCCCACCTCGTCGACCCGGATGGCACCCAACTGAACCTGATCGAGAAGTAACCGCAGGTCAGCGAAATCTCAGCGCGCAAACGTGACATGGATGACGCCGCTCTCCGCGACCTCCGACGTGACCGTGTAGTCGCGCTCCAGCTCGCGCGTGTCATCCCACAGGCGCATCCCGCGTCCCAGCACGATCGGGGCGATCGCGACGTGAAGGCGGTCCACGAGGCCTGCGGCAAGGAAGTCGCGGGCAACACTCGCTCCCCCGCCGATGCGGACGTCAGACCCACCGGCCAGCTCCCGCCCCCACGCGAGAGCCTTCTGCG
>NZ_JANLVV010000099.1:0-5820 GCF_031364185.1 Salinibacterium sp.
CGCCAAGCTCCCAAGCCACGCGCGGCGTCCCGTTTTCGAATTTCCTAAGTGGAAGGTCGACTTCATTCGTCAGAATCGCGATTTTTACACTGCGAATCGTTCATGGATAGATCCTTGGCTGCCGAGTATTCGGCGTTTCCCATCAAGCCTCCAAAAATTTGAGTGGAACGCTAAGGGCGAGCGGAAAAACATCTGGGATTTCGTGATTCAATTCCGTGCCTCCGGCGTGCGAGTTAAACGCCCGACTACGTCGCCGAGCCTGATCGCTATGACTGACACCCAAGTCCCCATCATCGGTTGGGAAAAGCGGTACATGACTCCGCGGGAGTGCGCACGACTGCAAAGCCTCGGTTCCATCTCCCTCCCTGCGAAACGCAGCGAGGCATATCGGGCCCTCGGGAATGCTGTCAATGCCAGCGTCGTGGCGGAGATCGCAAATGCACTTATTCGAGCTGGAGCACGAGATGCAAATGATTCTGACTTCGATCTCGATAATCAGAGACTCGCCGGATGAGCGATCTGAGGGTCAATATTTCGCCAGGTGTATCCATGCTGGCGGTGCTAAGCCGACTTAACTACAAGCCTTGGTTCGCACTCGCAGAGTACGTAGACAATTCGTTGCAAAGTATGTTGGCCAACCGTGACGCCCTAATCGCTCGTCATGGCGCCGGTTACAGACTTCGAATCGACATCGAGATCGATGCCGCCGGCTCTGGCGCCATCACAATCAGAGACAACGCTGCGGGAATCGGCCTTTCTGACTTTCCGAGGGCGTTCAGAGCCGCGCAGATTCCGCCCGACCGTTCAGGGCTATCTGAATTCGGGATGGGCATGAAGAGCGCATCGTGTTGGTTTGCTGGTCGATGGAGCGTACGGACTAGTGCATTGGGCGCAAACTCCGGTCACATAGTGACTTTCAATATCGAAGACATCGTGCATGCCGAAGTGGACGAGTTGGAAGTTTTCGCCTTCGAGTCGACTCCCGAATCGCACTTCACTGAGGTTCGACTATGGAACCTCAACCACAAGCCTGTTGGTCGCACCCTCGGCAAGGTAAAGCAACATCTCCGCGACATTTACAGGGTGTTCATTAGGCAGGGTTCCCTTGACCTTCGCGTGAATGGTGAATCGCTCGAGTACGACGAGCCAAACATCCTTGTAGCACCGTTCTACAAGGAACCTGAAGACGCCCAACTGATGTGGCGCAAGGAGGTCGAGTTCGATTTTGGCGGTGGTCTAAAAGTTCAAGGTTTCGCTGCGCTTCGAGAGAAAGGGGACACTCAAAACTCCGGGTTTTCTCTTTTTCGTCGTGGGCGAGTTATCGAGGGCAGTGGGGACGAAGGGTACCGACCGACCTCGGTGTTCGGTGCAGGTAACAGTTTCCGATCTCAGAGGCTTTTCGGGGAACTGCATCTGGATGGCTTTGAAGTCAGCCACACCAAAGATGGCTTCCAGTGGGACTCAAACGAAGAACCATTCCTCGATTTGCTCAGGGAAGCGCTGGACTCCGAGCCGCTTCCCCTTCTCAAGCAAGCTGAGGGACATAGAGCGAAGACGCCGTCACCAGATCACGCAAAAATTGCGACCGAAGCCATCAGCAACGCGGTAGAGACCCTGGAAACCCACCTTCCGGCGGCCATTGCGGAACTTGGTGCGCTACAACCCGTCGAGGCGCCAAATGAGATCAGTGACGTTCCCGAGAGCGTCGAGCGAGCCTTTGGATTTTTTCATGAGGGTCAACATTGGTCGTTCCGGATTGAGATATCAAGAGAAGACGGCGATTCGCACTGGATGTGGCACAGTGTCGACACAAGTGGCGCGGGAAAGCAGAGCATCCACATTCGATTGAACATGGCCCACCCGTTCTTGCTTAGATTTGCGGCCAACGGTGTGGAAAGCCTCGAGGCGATTCTGCGTCTCGCGATCGCCATAGTCGTAGGCGAGGTCCTCGCGGGAGCGAGCGGCGTCAACATGCCTGGCACGGTCACGCGAAACATTGGCAAGGTGCTCACATCAGCACTGTCTCAACCATAGGGATCAAATGAGCGACTCAATTATCACCCCCGCGGCTGTGCAAACAGGAGGTGGGCTTCAAGTTGGCGAAACATTCTTGCGCTTTGAGAAGGAAATCGCCCCATCCCTGGAGGCTGCCTCTCAACTGAGGCAAGATGCGCTAAGCATTCTCAGTCAAGCCGCGTTCGCAATCGATGTTCCTGCGCGAACTACAGGGCTAGTGGTCGGTCGCGTCCAGAGTGGGAAGACCATGTCCTACGAGGGGGTTATTTCCCTAGCCAAGGATAACGAGTATTCGCTTGTCATTGTCATCACGGGAATATCTAACCCTCTGCTTGACCAAAGCGTTCGCCGCCTCACGAATGACCTGAAAAAGGCAGCCCCCACGGGGTGGCACTTCGTCGTGAACCCGTCCGACGCAAACGCACAACACGTCCAGCAGTTCAAATCCCTTCGGGAAGATTGGACCGACCCGGACACCCCTGCCAACTTTCGAAGTCCGATAGTCGCGATAGTTCTGAAAAATTACGCTCGCATCGAGTCATTGATCGAGCTAGTCAAGAAAGAATCGTGGGCTGGGCTACGCGTGCTCGTAATCGATGACGAAGCTGATCAAGCGAGTTTGAACAATCGGGTGCAGCGCGGCGAATTTTCGACAACGCATGCTCAACTCACCGCGCTAAGGAATCAACTTCCAAATCACGCGTACATTCAGTACACGGCTACGCCTCAGGCTCCGCTCCTGATCCAAATAGCCGATGTCCTGTCGCCAGATTTTGTGAGGGTGTTGATACCAGGGGATGGGTACGTAGGCGGGGAAACGTTCTTCGTCGACCATCCTGAGTTGATTGAAACCATACCTATGGGGGACTTGCGGTCAGATTCTGTTGTACGGAATGAGCCGCCCGAGTCTATCCTGCAAGCAATGCGAATCTACTTCCTCGGCCTGGCTTTCGCCCTGCTAAATGGAGCGTTTGGTCCGAGATCGATGCTCGTGCATCCATCACGAGGAACGTCCCTTCATGGGCATTTTCTACTCTGGGTGACGCAATCGCGAAGCAATTGGTTAGACATTCTCAATGAGGGTGACAAGTCTGGCGACTGGCCGGCGCTCATGGCAGGTTTTGAAACCGCTCGGATTGACCTCGCCGGAACGGTAGGCGATTTACCGCCGATGGTTGAACTGTTACCAATGCTCAAGTTTGCCGTTCGGCGGGCTCGTATTATCGAGATGAACACGCGCGATGGCGGAGGGGTCCCGGAAGTGCGCTGGGAAGATGCTTTAGGTTTCATTTTGGTGGGTGGCCAGGCCCTTGATCGTGGTTTCACGGTGGAGGGTCTCACCGTTACTTATATGCCCAGGGGTCTCGGTGTCGGAAATGCTGACACCGTTCAACAGCGCGCTAGGTTCTTCGGTTACAAGAAGTCATACCTTGGACTATGTCGGGTTTACCTGGAGCCTGATGTCAAGTCAGCGTTCGAAGAGTACGTACGGCACGAAGTCGACATGCATAAGCGTCTGGTGGAAATCGAGAAAAGCGGCCAATCGCTGAACGATTGGCAACGTGTGTTCTTGCTCGATGCAAGCCTGAAGCCCACTCGTAGAGCCGTGCTTATCTCCGGTTACGCTAGCGGCAACTTTCGGGACTCTTGGTACATGGATCTGAGCCCGTCGCTCGTGGACACCAGTGTAGAAGGCAACTGGGATGTAATTCACGAAGTAATAAGCAAGCTCACCTTTGTTCCGTGGCCGGGTCATCCTGACAGAACTGCTGCCCAGAGTCATACCTACGCTCAGTTGCCACTATCCGATGTTTTTCGCATGATTAGTGAGCAGACTGTTGCCGACCCCGAAAGTTCTCTACAGAAAACCGGCCTGCTACTCCAGCTTGCTGATGCGTTGGACTCGGATCCAGGGCTTTCCGCAACGGTCGTCCGCATGAGGCCTACTGAAGTCGAGCAGCGCTCCCTCGATGAGCAGGGATATTCAGTTAAGGCTCTTTTTCAGGGGCCATCTAGGGCGGCGCGTGGCCACGAGGAGGGCGAGGTTTACCCCGGCGACGCCTTTGTTAGAAGTAAGGGCGCGGTGACTGTTCAGGTGCACGATGTCCAAGCGGCCCTGCGCGGTCGTGTAGTCGTACCGCATCTGCCTATCACCGCGGTGTGGGTGCCAGAAGCGCTCGGGGGTGGCTGGTATGTCCAACAAACCCATTGACCGTTTGCCTCTGCTGCGGTCATTTTTTGAACTCGAGAACGCCGATCTTCCGATGGGTGCCATCCGCGGCCGCAGTGTCTCCGGGCCATACATGGTCGGCATCGACGACGACGGTTACGCGAATTTCCTGGTGCGTGTCGAAATCGGGCCGGCGCAGGCGCCCATCGTGACTAACACCATTGAGGCTGCGTTTGGCATCCAGTGCGACGTGTCCTTTGACGATCTAACAGAGCGCTTGAACCTGGTTCGGGTGAAATGTCGAGACACCGATCCCCGAACAATAAGTCATTTCTACGCGATCTGCGCGTCTCTGATCAACGTCTTGGGCGACTGTCCCACGATGGTTCAAGTACAAGACGCGATTTCGCGGCTAGCAAGTTTGTTCATGAGTTTGAGTACCCCTCCGCGGGCCACTATCGCCGGTCTAGTAGGGGAACTGGTGTTGATTCTGGCCCTAGAGGATTCCGCAGCGGCGGTCCTTTCCTGGAGGATGCGAGATGTCGACCGAGTCGATTTCGTGTTTGACCGGGCTCGCGTAGAAGTGAAATCGACTACTAGCAGCGTACGTAGACACATACTTTCGTTCGCGCAAGCAAATTCTCCGGGTCTGTTGCCGACGTTGTTTGCGTCTGTCTTCGTCGAATTCTTAGACCACGGAGTCTCCGTCGCTGACCTCGTGGACATGATTGCGGAGCGGCTGGCGACACCTGCGCAGGCGCTCAAACTACGGGAGACGGTAGGTGAAACGATGGGATCCGAGGTGTTGACATTGGGTGAGCGGTATTTGGATTTGGACTTGTCCTTGGGGTCTTTGCAGTTGTATTCAGCATCGGACGTCCCAGCACTTCGGGGCGATCTTCCAATCGGGGTATCTGGGGTCCACTTCGAATCGGATTTCTCCGTTGCGGCCCCGATCGAGAAATCGCGGGCCGAGTTGCTGGGACTTCGTTACTAGCCTTAGGTCGGAAATGTTTGTTCGATTGCACTCATTAGAGCGGCAGCCATCTCTGCGCTTAACTGGATTGTCTGACTGACTTTCGGGCCTGATTGACGTGCGTCCGATCCGTATGTCGAGAGCTGCAGGAAATGCTCGCCACTCTTGCTAATCACTACGCTCCAAAGCCCGTCGACCTCAGTGGGGTGAAGTCGGGAGTTGCTAACGATGTGGTCAAGAGACCGTAAGCGCGCCATTTTTTCTCCATGCCGATGTTGCTGAGTACTAATCGAAAGCTACACGCCATCCACGCTCCGTTTTTCCATTTGAAAGCGGCGCCCTGCGCCCGGAGTTAATACGGCCTTCGCCCACTAAGCGCGACATCCAAAAAGATCGCCAGTTCGCCGGCCGGTCTGAAGTTCGAATCAGAGAAGATTCCGTGGAATACGTGGTCGTCACTGGCGAAGAGGTTCCTTTTCGTATTGAGTAGATCAGTGGCGGGCGCGCTAGCAAAGTGAAGAAAGACAGGCTCGGCTGGATTCCCGTTCCGAAAATCGCGTTGCAGGTCCAGTGGTGAATTAGCCCAGACGCGTCGCGAGCGCGGGACCTCATGTATTCATACATCGGGCAGGCTTGTTACCCGGCACTCGCGCCAGTC
>NZ_JANLVV010000105.1:0-4526 GCF_031364185.1 Salinibacterium sp.
TTTGTGGATATCGCCGGTCTCGCACTACCGCCCGGTGCGCACGCCAAAACAGTCACCTACGACAGCGCGTGGCGGCAACTGACGGCCAAGAGCGCGGTGGGCTCGACGGCATCGCAGGTGTGGGATCCGAAGGATCTGGTGCTTTCATCCACTGACGCCCAGGGCCTGATGGTAACGAACATCTACAACAAACAAGACCGGTTGACGGATGCCTACGGGCCAGCCCCGGCGTCCTGTTTCGGCGCCAACCGGCTGCCGTTGGCGTCGTGCCCGGTGGTTCCCGCGCACACGGCGACCGGATACGACCAGGGCCTCGTCGGACTACATGTGGCATATTACAACAATCCGGCGTTGTCGGGTCGGCCGCTGTCATTCGGGTTGGGCATTGCCGGGGCCACCGGCGGAGCGGTGAACACCACCTTCCCGGCTGGGTCACTGCCTCCGGGGTCGCTTTTCGACAACATCTCGATGCGGTTGACCGGGCTGATTACGTTCCCTACGTCGGGCATCTACACACTCAAAACCTATGCGGATGATGGCACCCAGCTGTGGGTGGATGACGTGCCGGTGATCGACGATTGGCAGGGCGTCGGCGAGCACTGGAACCAGGTTGCCGGCACGGTGACGGCCGTAGCGGGCGAGGCGCGTCGCATCCGGTTGCAATATCGGGAGGGCACCGGCAATGCCCTGCTGCAGTTGCACTGGGTGCGCCCCGACGGGGTGAGCGAGCTAGTACCCGGCTCCGCGTTGAAGCCCGATTACGGTCTGGCGAACGGCACGACAATGTTTGATTCCGCGCCGACCGGAGTTGCAGGTGTGTCCAGTGCGCAGGTGCCGAACATCGTCACGGCGTTGGAGTACACGCATCCGTGGTTGGGTGCGGTAACCGGCTCCATAGTCGACCAGGGCGGGTTGGGGCTGAAGACAGCGACCACGTACGAGACACCGGGCACGTTATGGCTCAGGCGGACGACGAAGCGCCTGCCTGCTGCGGTAGCGACGAACGCTCCGGCATCGGCGGGCTCTACCTTCGAGTACTGGGGCGACAAAGAGGCTCTGGGCAGTGTCATTTGTGGACTGCCGGCAACGACCCCGCAGTCGGGCTTCCTGAAGAAGGTGACCGCGCCAGCCCCGGCCGTGGGGTCTGCGGTGGTCTCCGAATACGTCTACGACATCCTGGGTCGCACGGTGGGTTCGAAGCGGTCAGGGGATACCACCTGGTCGTGCACGACGTTCGACGGCCGGTCGCGTCCGACGTCGACGGTGTTCTCCGCCTTCGGGAGCGCCGCGGCCCGCACTGCGGTGTTCACCTACTCCACCGCAGGCAACCCGTTGGTCACGTCTGTGGCCGATGGTGCCGTCGCCGGGTCGACGAATGGGTCGAAGATCACCACAACCTCCGATCTCCTGGGCCGGGTGGTCTCCTCCCGGGATGTGTTCGATACTGTCACGATTCCGGCATATGAGGCCCTGACCGGCAGGGTGACCAGTGTCGCCACGAGTCCGGCGGGTGGGGTGGCATCGGTGCAGGCCTTCACCTATGACGCGGATGGCAAGGTCGAATCGGTGTCTCTGGATGGCGCGGTCATCGCCGACCCGGTATACGCGGCGTCCCAGCTGCTGCAATCGGTCAGTTACGCCAACGGCACCAGCCTGTCGTCGATCACCCGCAACCCGACCGGGGCGACCACGGGGATCGGGTGGGCGTTCCCGAACACCCCGGTGGCAGCGTCGACGGTGAACCGTCCCGCGGAGACGGCCTATACGACCGGGTTCGAGTCGGGCACGGACGGGTGGGCAGCCACGAGCCCCTCGACCGCAGCGACGGTCACGACGGCCAAGCACGCGGGCACGGCGGCGGTGAAACTGACCCAGACGACCGCGCCAGCATCCGTCATCTCAAGGACGGTCACCGGTCTGGTGGTCGGTCGGTCGTACACGGTCGACGTGTGGGCGGCAACCGATCAGGTCGCCCCCGCGGTGACGCAGGTCGCGGTGGGTGTGGTCGGTATCGGCGACACCGCGTTGACGACTGTGACGGCGGCATCCGGCGGCACAGTGACGTGGGTGAAAACGACCTACCCGTTCACTGCGACGGCCACGAGTCATGTGGTGCGGGTGCAGGGTCAGTCGACCCCGAACGGCACCGCCCAGATCCTGGTCGACGACATCACGGTGTTGAAGGACGCGTGGGTGGAGACCATCCCCACCAGCGGCACCCCGCAAGCCCAGGTCGCGGACACTGTGGTGCGCTCACAGTCGGGCAGGATCTTGCAGAACACCCTCACCGACGGGGCCAAGGTGGAAACCTCCGCGTATTCGTATGATGCGGCGGGCCGGTTGATCACCGCGATCATCCCCAGGCACACCCTGACCTACGGTTTTGCGCAAACCTCCACCTGCGGGGTGAACACCGCTGCGGGAAGGGATGGGAACCGCACCAGTTTCTCCGATACCAAGGATGGTGGCACTCCGGCGGTGACGGGGTATTGCTACGACTGGGCGGATCGCCTCACCGCCACCACAGTCCCGGCGGGACCAGCAGTAGCGGGCGCATCCCCGGTGTCCGGCACCGCCCTGACCGCAGGCACGCTCACCTATGACGCGCACGGCAACACGGTGAAACTCGCCGACCAGAACCTCACCAATGACGTCGCAGACCGGCACCTGACGACGACCCTCACCGATGGGACGACGATCGTCTATGTGCGGGACGTGACCGGCCGGGTCGTCTCGCGCACCGACGACCCCGCAGGTCCCGGGGTGGGCGCTGTCGCAACCACCATCCGGTACCTGTTCGCCGGTTCCGGGCTGTTCGGTGTTGCGAGCGGTACGGGGGTGCTGCTGGAGCGGGACCTGACCCTCCCGGGCGGAGTGAACGTGACGATACCCACAGGCGCCCCGGCAACGCCGGGGGCCGCGTCGACGTGGGCGTTCCCGAACCTGCATGGAGATACGATCCTCACCACCAATGCGGTAGGTGTGCGGGTGGGGGTGCGGGCGTCGTATGACCCGTTCGGGCAACCCATCGATCCGGCTACGGGCAGTATCGGCACGTTGGCGGCGGATGATGCGATCCCGGATACCAGCCCAGGGGAGGCCGACTACGGGTATGTCGGCGCAGCGAGGAAACTGTATGAGCACCAGGGGTCGATCGCGACCATCGAGATGGGCGTGCGCCAGTACGTCCCGGCGTTGGGCAGGTTCCTGTCCGTCGACCCGGTCGAGGGTGGAGTGAGCAACAGCTACGACTACCCCGCCGACCCCATCAACATGTTTGATCTGACAGGGCAGTCAATCGATCCCCCTGGCTGGAAACGAGCAGCAGCTTGCGCTCGCCTCGTGGCCGATATCGTTCGCAAATTGGGAAAGCTGAACAATCGTAAAATTAATGCAAAGTTCGACCCAAAGACAGGTTTTGGGGTGAGAGTTGGTGGCCCAGATCTTGGCCACCTGACAGCGCTAAACAATTTGGAGAGGGGCATCAAGAATGATATGGACCGGTTCAATCTTCAGTGCGGGGGCCTCCCTCCGCCTCCGCCCCCCAGCTCCCCAATTCTCACTACGTCATGGCAGTCGTACCCCCTAGCAGGCTACTCGCCGGGCGGAGCCCCGCTCCCGATCGTGACACCTGGCCCTCCCGGAGGCCCAGTCGATGTCGGAAATGGCGGTGCGCAATTGGGCGGAGGAATATTAGCCGCCGGCGGCGTAATATTGCTGTTACTTACCTCACCACTTTGGCTTCCGGGCCAAGTGGTCATGGGCTAGAAGGATGGGCTCGATGGATGTCGATGAGGAAAACCTTGCGGAATTGTGGTGGCAGTTTCACGGCCGTGGCGGCGTGCTGGGAACGTCCAACCCAATCGACGACGAGCAGGCGGACCAACTTCGCGCCGTCGACGATTGGGTTTTAGCGAAAAGTGAATCGGTTCAATCACTTACTCGCCTACTGGAGTTGCTCGCGCAATCCGCGCCGAACGAGGACGAGCTCCCTTACATCGGTACTTGGGTTTTGGAAGATGCTGACATGGACCACGCCGCGTCACCTAAGGACGCACTTGCTGGCGCGAATCTTTCGCAGAGCGTGATTGACGCCATCCAGTCTGGTTATCTCCCCTGGCGCGATTTACAGTGAATCTGGTCAGTGCACGAAACGTTCTGGCCACAGTGGGTATTCCCAAATCTGCACGGGGATAAGACCCAGACCATCAAAGCGGTCGGACAACGAATCGGCGTGCGTGCCAGTCATGACCCGTTCGGGCAACCCATCGACCCGGCCACCGACGCGATCGGCGCCCTAGCGGCGGATGAAGCGATCCCGAACACCATCCCCGGTGAGGCCGACTACCGGTAGGCCAGGCAGCATCGGACATTGTATGAACACCAATGCAGCATCGCGACGATCAAGATGGGCATGCTGCAGTTCCGTCGACACATTCCAGGATCAGAAACTCATCGCCCACGAAATCAATCACACGCGCCAGCGGGTAACTTTGGGACCGGTGAAGCGCCTCAGGTTTTCTGCC
>NZ_JANLVV010000222.1:0-11387 GCF_031364185.1 Salinibacterium sp.
TGTTCCGCCGTGGACTGGCCGGTGAAGATCGCCTTGGACTGCGCATTAATTACCGTGAGCGCGTCAGCGGGAACGGTGAAGTCACCGCCCTGGACTCCGAACCAGGGGGCGCGTGTCGATTTCGACGACAGTTCGAAGCCTGCGAGAAATACTTTGCCCAAAGTGGGGTCTGGCGTAAATCCAACAACAGCTGGATACAGACCGTCGGTCTTCGCTCCCGCCGCAAGATAGTCCGGGTCGGTATTGAACGCGATGGCGAACTCTTGCGCCTCCTTGATGTGCTTCGAGGCAGCGCTGATGACGATGCCACCACCCGTTACAGCCGGCACGGTAGCTGGACCCGAGTTGGTCGGCATGGCGAAGAACCCGAAGTTTTCTGGATCTGCAGATTTGTCTCCAGCAGCCGCGAACCAGTTACCCATCGGCCACATCGCTGCTTTTCCGTCGAGGAACCCCTGCTCGCCCTGTGCGTAGGTCAAGCCGGTCGCGTCCGCATTGATGTATCCGTCCTTCACGATATCCGCGTACTTCTGCAATGCTGCCACCATGTCCGGATCAGTGAACTTGACCTTTCCGGCGTTCGCGTCGGAGACCCAATTCGGGTTCTTCGAGATAACGTCCGCGTTGATGATGGCTGACTGGAAAGTGGCGAATAAGGCATCGACGTCACTCCCCGCGACCTGTATTGGCGTGATGCTTGCAGCCTGGAGCATCTTGCAGTCTGCCAGGAACTCTTTGAAGGTTGTCGGCGGCGCCGTGATGCCAGCTTTCTGAAACAAGGCCTTGTTGTAGTACACGTACATGACCTGTGTGGCGACCGGCAATTGGTATTGCTTGCCGCCGATCGCACCAGCCATGGGATCCGTGAAGTCCTTGAGTTGATCTTCCGAATATGGCTCGAGAAGACCTGCCTCAACGAACTTTCCGGGCGCGACGCTGGTGATGGCGTCAGGCAATTGCCCGGTGCCTGCTAGCTGGAGCGCGTACCCGGTGATGTCGGTTGACGGCGCGGTGAGGATCTGAACAGTCACATTGGGGTTCTTCGCCTCGTAACGACCGACCGCATCCTTCCAGAACTGTGCGGTGAGGTTCGGGGACTCAAACGTGAGGAAGGAAATGTTCACTTTCTCCGTCGCCGCGGGAGTTCCCGCGCTGCAGCCCGTGAATGCGACCGCTGAAGCTACAGCAAGCGCCGCAGCCGATAGAACTATGCCTCTTCGCATTTTCCTTCTCTTTCTTCTGGCTAAATCCGCTGGTTGACGAATGTCTTCCAGTCGGCGGGCGGCTTTACACACTCTGCCACCGGTGGAACTAGTGCCGTGAGGCGATCATCCACTAGAGCTCTGATTTAAGCAAGTTTTTGATCGAATTGACCTATAAGCATGCATTATCTTCCAGAAGCAGTTAGATTGAACCTAATGCCAAAGCCGCCTCCCTGCTATTCACCACTATCGCCGACCGTCGGTCGGATCGACACGAAATGCCATCGACAGGAACGCCTGTGACACTCGTGCACGCGCGGTCGCTGATGGAGCGAGCGATTCTCGCTCGTAGTGCCACGTTGGCCTTTAACCTGGTATCCCTCGAGATGGCCGAGGCGATTATTCAAGGGGCAGAACGCGCGGGCACGGGTGTCATTCTGCAGATCAGCGAGAATGCCATTAGGTTCCACGGTGGACGGGCGACGGCGCTCTTGTGTGCTTGTCGCGAGCTTGCCGAACAGTCGACTGTTCCCATTGCAATCCATTTGGACCACGTCCAGGATCAGCAAATCGCGCGAGAGGCAATGGCTTCTGCGGCACGTACTGGCCTGACCTCGATCATGATCGATGCTGCGCACTTGCCCTACGGCGAGAACTTGGTACTCACGTCGTCGCTCACTGAGGAGGCACACGTCGCCGGCCTGTGGGTAGAGGCTGAACTGGGTGCAGTGGGCGGCAAGGACGGTGCTCACGTTTCAGGCGTGCGCACCGATCCGGAGGAAGCGCGTGCCTTTGTCGAGTTCACCCGTGTGGATGCCCTCGCGATCGCGGTGGGGAGCTCCCACGCCATGACTTCCCGCGATGCCAAGCTGGATAACGCGCTAATCGCCCAAATCAGGCGGGGTGTCGCAGCGCCGCTGGTGCTTCACGGATCATCGGGAGTTTCTGAGGAGGGAGTGCGGCAGGCGATCGACGCTGGCATCCGCAAGGTGAACATCGGTACAGCACTCGCGGTCGCCTTCACCGCCGAGTTACGAAGCTTCTTCGAGGCGGACGCCACAACCTCCGATCCACGCCGCTACCTGGCCCTTGCGCGTGATCGTGTCTCTGCCCAGGTCGCTCAGTTTTGCACACTCACCACTAATGGAAGACCCTCGACCCACACGCCCTGATGGAGCACTGCCACAACGTCGAGCGACCCGTCGAGCACGATGAGATCCGCCAGAGCCCCGGTGGCAAAGTGTCCGACGTCTCGAAGGCCGAGCGCCTGAGCAGCCCGAGTTGAAGTCGCCCCAACCGCTTCCGAAAGGGTGAAGTTGTTCTCAGTGATGAGACGGCGGAATGCGCTATCCAGCGACTTCGTCGATCCGGCAAGCGAATCGGTGTCCACTGCGCGGGCTGTTCCATCACGCACCCGGATTTCACTTCCTGCGAGTGAATAGTCGCCGTCGGCTACTCCCGTGGCGGCGATCGAATCGGAAACGGCCATGGCGCGAGCTTTGGCAATGCCGAGTACGAGGTCAACTGCGGATTGCGAAAGGTGATGACCGTCGAGAATCAACTCGAGGAAGACGCGGGGATCGAGCAGGGCGGCGCCAACCGGCCCCATTTGTCGGTGGTGAAGTTGCGGCATCCCGTTGAAGATGTGGGTTGCAACGGTGGCGCCTGCATCGATGGCTGCTCGAGCGGTTGCCTCGTCGCTCGAGGTATGACCGATGGCGGCAACGGCACCAGCTCGCACGATAGCTCTGATCGCTGGGAGGGCGCCTTTCAACTCCGGCGCAATCGTAACCATACGGATGTTGCGGGAAGCGGCAAGCAGGGACGCCACGTCGGCAGCGGCGGGTGCCCTCAGGAGTTTTGCGGAATGCGCCCCCCGATTCCTTGGCGATAGCCACGGCCCCTCAAGATGAACGCCGCGGATCAGTCCGGCTGCACAATACTTGTCCAACGCGGCCATTTGCGCAGTGAGATCTTCCATCGAAGCACTCGCGAGAGAAGCAATCGTTGTGGTGACTCCATGCTTCAGCTGCCAATCCAGCGCCGACTCAATCGGCACGCCGTTTGCGGCCTCGGAGTAGCTGATTCCGTTGGCACCATGCGTGTGTATGTCAACGAAGCCGGGCACGATCGTGCCCTGGACTCGGACGCTTGCCTCGCCTTGGAGCGGACGGGGGACGATGCCGCGACCGCTGCGCACAACGTGTCGTCCCTCGATTTGCACCCAGCCTGGCGACCAAACCACACTGTCCGTAACGACGGACGGCGCTTGAATGATCATCGTGCTCAGGCTCCAGCATGTTGTTGTGCCAGCAAGGCAGCCCCAACGGTCGCCGATCTGTCACCGAACCTCGCGCGGACGACTTGAGGGTGCCGCAACGAGCCCAGTTCGGCAGCGAAGGCGGCTCGGAGGGGCGTCAGGAGCAACTCCCCGGACTGGGCGAGTCCTCCCCCAAGGACTACGATATCGGGGCCGATCACGGCCGTCGCCCAAGCCAGAGCCTTAGCGATAGCGTCCACGGCGTCTGCCCAGACAAGTCCAGCCGTCGGATCACCCGCACGCACTCGGGCAGCGACTTCGACTGCGTCCGCGCATCCGAGCCGCCGGGCAAGCGCAGCGGCCGAGGCAACGTTCTCTAACGTAAGAGGGGTCACACCAACCCGATCCGCCGTCTGATCCACCCGAACTTGCCCGATCTCGCCTGCCCACCCCTCCGACGCGAGGATCGAGCCATGTATTACTGTCGCCATGGATATGCCGGTGCCGATTGGGATGAACATTGACGTCGTGGCCCGAGCGGACGCTCCGAGAGCTGCTTCGGCATAGGCGCCAGCCCGAACGTCCTGAACAAAAGCGATCGATCGCCCGAGCGCCGCTTCCACCAGCAACTTCATGGGAAGCCCTGTCCAGCCAAGGTTAACGGCAGAGACCACTGTCCCCGACGATTCATTTACGATCCCGGGAACCGCAATCCCGACACCCAGAAAATCGCGCCGGTGCTGGAAGTCGTCGACAAGCCCGGCAATAGCCGAAATTGTCTGGCTACCCGTTGGATCGAGGCGCGGTGTCAGCACCCGCTTGGTCGTCCGAACCGTCCCGTCGGATGCGACGAGAGCAGCTTTAATGCTGGTGCCACCAACATCGATTCCCAGCGTGAGTTCCATATTTACCTCCGTGGCAGGATAACGGACCTCGTCAGGTTACGTGGATGGTCAGGATCTAGGCCTCGCGCCTCTGCGAGTGCCACAGCGAACCGTTGGACGACGACTAAGGCCGCTTGCGCGTCGAGATTAAAGTTCACGAATCGCGCACCAGTTCGTGAGACATCATCCTCCAGGCCCGCTGGCCAGCCACCGAGGGACCAAACCAGTCGCCCAGACTGCGCGATGGCAACCGGGCCGTGCCGATAGTCCATCGCCGGGTAAGCCTCAGCCCAGAACTGCGCCGCCTCCCGCGTTTTCAGGGCGGCTTCTTGGGCAAGGCCAACGGCCCACCCGAGGCCGAGGAAAGTTACCTGATCAGCCGGGACTAAATCGCGGATTGAAACGTGGAGTGCCTCCTCGCCCTGTTGCGCCAACGCTTCAATGTCATCCCCCAGGTGCGCTCGCAGCAACGAAAGAGTCGTTGTGGCGAAGCGTGTCTGAACAATTGACTTCTCGTCGGCGAAGGGCAGGGAAATCACATGGGTAGCGACGGCCGCAGCTGGGGATTCAGGGACGGCCGTAATCAGCACCGTAGTCGTCGAACCCAGTTGGTCGAGGAGCGCAATTATTTCGGTTGTTGTTCCCGATCGCGAGATGGCTATCACTCGGTCGTATTTGCGACCCATTGGGAACTCCGATCCAGCGAACGCATCCGTCTCCCCGTCGCCCGCAGTCTCGCGCAGCACTGCGAAACTCATGGCGATGAACCACGACGTCCCGCAGCCGACGATTGCAACTCGCTCTCCTTTTATCGGAAGAGCGTGCGCAAACCCTGCCACTAGGGTCGATGCCTCACGCCAGCAGCCCGGCTGCGAGGTGATCTCCGCCTCTACAAAGGTCGCGCTCATGGAACTCCTCTTGACATTCGATAGACTCAGTTTCGTACACAAATGATCGAGTTACGCCGTAAACGAACAATTTGAATCACAATAGCAGCACTTCGGCTTCTGTGGTTGGATTGGGAATCTTCGCAGGCAAGTTCGCGAACCTTTCCAGGAAAGAGAGATACCTTGGCTCAGCAGGGACGGCTCAACGCGATCCTCGAGCTGGTCACGACCCGAGGCACCGTGTCCATCCAAGAGATCGTCGATGAGCTAAATGTGTCTGCTGCAACAGCAAGGCGCGACCTCAATAGCCTCTCCGACGAACGACTCGTCACTCGAACTCACGGCGGTGGAATGGCACTTGGGTCGGGCTACGAACTCCCGCTGCAGTACAAAATTGCCCGCAACGCCGACGAGAAACTCGCCATCGCAAAGGCCGCAGTCGCGCTAATCGGACTCGGCGCCACGGTCGGGATTAACGGTGGAACGACGACGACTGAGGTTGCCCGAGAACTCGGGCGTAGCGAGCATCTCATCAGTTCGGGTGAAGAACCCGGAGTGACGGTTGTCACCAACGCCCTGAACATTGCCTTCGAGCTCTCGGTACGCCAGCACGTGAAGATCGTGGCGACAGGCGGCGTGGCGCGCCGACAATCATACGAACTCGTCGGTCCGCTAGTAGGCAACACGATCAAAGAGTTATCCTTCGATTTTGCGATTCTCGGCGTGGACGGCCTGAGCGCCGGGTTCGGCGCAACGACGATTCACGAAGGTGAAGCTGAGGTGAGTCGCCAAATCGCGCAGGCTGCTGCGCAAGTCATAGTCGTGGCCGATGCGTCCAAACTTGGTGTTTCCACTTTCGCGCGCATCTGTGACCTGTCGGCCATCGACATTCTCGTCACAACCAACACCGTCTCCGCCGACTTCCGCGCTGCTCTCGAAGACGCCTCCGTGACCGTGATCGTTGCAGACTAAGTCGGTAACTCCGCGCAATACCTGCCAACTTTCGCGCACGACATGTAGTTGCTAACGGCTTGTCGCTAGCTTTTTGCATAGCCGTGGAAGTCGAGTAATATCGATCTTGCTCGTATGAGCGCAAAACAAGCATTACTGAACAGACCGGGTGCCAAGTCATATGAGTTCTCCAAGCGCACGTCGAAAAGCGCTGCGGCTTGCAGTAGTTGGAACAGGGGAGCGCTCAAGCTTGGCGTTGGCTGCGAACGACAAAACGACGGGTGACGAGATCGTCGCCGCAGTTGACACCTCTGAAGCGGGCCGTCTGAGAGCGGTCGCGCGATTTGGTTCTGGAATCACTGTTCATTCGAACCTGCGAGATCTCGTCCGCGCCGGCGGAATCGACGCGGCGTTCGTCACGACGCCTGATGTCACCCACGCCCCTATAGCCATCGAACTGCTTCGCGCCGGAATCGCCGTATACCTCGAGAAGCCTATGGCGACCACGCTCGAAGACGCAGATGCGATTCTCACCGCCGCCCATGAAACGCAGACCCCTCTTTACGTTGGGCACAACTACCGTCACGCGGCAGTCGTCAAGCTAATGCGTTCGATCATCCTGCGTGGCGAAATCGGACAAGTTAAGGCCGTTTGGTGCAGGCATTTTGTTGGGAACGGCGGTGACTACTACTTCAAAGACTGGCACGCCGACCGGCGCAACACGAACACACTCCTCCTTCAAAAGGCCAGTCACGACCTAGATGTAATGCACTGGCTGGCAGGCGGCTACACCAAGCGCGTTGTCGCGATGGGCGATCTCGCGGTCTACGGCCAAATTACTGACCGCGCTGACCGGTCTGGGCAGATGATGCAGGAATGGTTGTCCTATGACAATTGGCCACCACTTTCACAGACGGGGCTGAACCCCGTCGTCGACGTCGAGGACGTCTCGATGATGCTCATGGAGCTGGACAACGGCGTGTTAGCTAGTTATGAACAATGCCATTTCACCCCCGACTACTGGCGCAACTACACCGTTATTGGAACGGAGGGGCGCTTGGAGAACTTTGGGGATGTCGAAGGCGGCGTCGTGCGTGTCTGGAACTCGCGTGGTGGCTACCGTGCCTTCGGTGACGTCGACTACCCGATCGTCGAGGACCTCGAAGGACATCAGGCAGCGGACGGATTGGCCGTGGCCGAGTTCATCGCACACATCACGGATAGGTCGCCGACTCAGACCTCATTGATTGCCGCGCGCAACGCAGTCGCAGCTGGAGCCCTCGCGGCGAGGTCCATGCGTAACGGCTCCGTACCGCTGGATGTGCCACCGCTTGACCCAGCCATAGTCGACTATATCGAGCGCATTAGCGGAACGAGCACCCCGCAGTGAACGGACATCGTCCTCACCGACTCGACCCTCCCCAATGAGCTTGATCACTGCCTTTGCTCCGAGCGCATCGCTGGACGTCGCCTACACTCTGGACGAGTTGATGCCAGGCAAAATTCACAGACCGCTTCAGGTAGATCGTGAAGCTGGCGGAAAAGCCCTGAATGCCGCCCGGGCGGCGGCGGTCGTCGGCGCTGACGTGCAAATTGTCGCGATTCTCGGTGGCGCCAATGGCTCTGACATCGCGCGGCGACTACGAAACTCCGGGATCCGGTTGACCGTAGTGCCTTCTGCTGCGGAAACCCGAATGTGCGTTTCGATCGCTTCCCTCGGGAACTCCCAATTGACAGAGGTGTACGAGTACCCGTCGTCGGTCTCGGACTCCGAGTGGCGCGAGTCCCTCATCGCCCTCGATCAGGCCCTCCCCAAGCAAGAAGGCTGGCTCATCGTCTCGGGCGGAATGCCGCACAGCTTGCCAGCATCAGCTCTCGCCGAGGCGGTAAAACGCGCACAACGCGCGGGTGTCCTCGTCGCCGTGGACAGTCATGGTCCGGCACTCGCGGAGTTGTTGGCAACGGGCGCTCCCCAGGTGCTCAAAGTAAACGTCGCGGAGGCTACCGAAGCCCTCGGGCTCTACGGCGCCACACCGACGGAACTCGCCCGCGAGCTGAACCTGCGCACGTCAGCCACCGTCGTTGTCACGGACGGTACACGTGGATCCGTGTGCACTGACGGGCTCCGCATACACCACGCCATGCCGATGCTTGATGTGGGGGCGTTCCCGGTCGGAAGTGGCGACTCATTTCTCGGTGGCCTGGTCGCCAGCCTCGCACTCCGCGATCCGCTCGACAAGGCCTTTCGCCGCGCCGTTGCCTGCGCGACAGCGAATGCGCTCGTGCCCGGGACTGCGCGCTTCGATCGTGCGCGGGTCGAGGAACTGATGTCCCACGTCAACATAGTTACAACTCAATGCTCTGGGGGAAGTTAGCATCAGAATCGTCATCCACGACCGCGTCCCTCAAGAATTCCTCCCAAGCCGCGCTCACAGCAAGCTTGGAAGGTAAGCCAGAGTTGGGTCTTGCTCTAGCAATCCGTCATATCGACAAGACCATCCTGGATTTGGGGGCGGCATGGCCGATGAGCTCCCGAGCGCGGGTGGGCTGGACAAACACTTCCTCCGTCCCTCTCATGGGGAGCTACAACCAGCCCCGGTTGGGATTTACAGTGCTATTCGACGAAAGAGGAGCCAATGAAAATCACGCACGTTGAGACGTGGGCTGTTCATGTTCCGGCAGCCGAGCCGTCCTTCTCATGGCGCCAGGGTCTATCAGGTAGCCCCCCAGCAGGCGATAGGGGCGTGCTGCGTATTGGCACGGATCAGGGCGCAACGGGTGTCTCCTTCGCCACGCGCGCAGGTAGTGCCATGGCGCTGTCAGACATTGTCGATCGAGTCATTCGTGATGAGCTTGTCGGGCAAGACCCGCTTCAGCGAGAGTGGCTATGGCATCGCATATTGGAACTGGATCGCATCGAAGAATTCGCGCTCCCCATGCTCGGGATGGTCGATATGGCGCTGTGGGATCTCGCGGCCCGGCAATATGAAGTTCCAGTTTGGGAACTCATGGGTGGATTTCGTCTCAAGCTACCCGCCTACGCTTCCACTGCAACATTCGCATCAACAGCTGAATATCTCGATGTTGCGGACCAAGCACTCGCACTGGGGTACCACGCGATCAAACTGCACGCTTGGGGAGATGCAAAGCGAGATGCAGCGTTATCAATCGCACTTCGCGAGCACGTCGGACCAGACATCGATCTAATGTTCGACGGGTCTGCTGGCTTTGATCTACCGGACGCTATTCGACTCGGACACACGCTTTCGGATGCAAAGTACCTTTGGTACGAGGAACCGATTCGGGAACATTCAATCTCTTCGTATGCGCAGCTGGCGCGCGCGGTGAGGGTGCCACTCTTGGTCGCCGAGACTTCTGATGGCTCGTATATGAACTCCGCGGACTTCATCCGGGCGGGCGCTGCGACATTTGGCGTGCGGGCAAGTACAGGTTTGCGCGGCGGCTACACCGGATCACTGCGCACAGCACATCTTGCCGACTCATTCCGATTGAGAGCCGAAATCCACGGCGGTGATATACCGAATCAGCATCTGGCGATGGCTATTCCGAACACGACCTACTACGAATCGCTCGTCACCTCGTTGCCCGTAGTTAGGGAGGCCGGAATCGGCGCGGATGGCATGCTGCTTGCTCCAACAGGCCCAGGGGCTGCCTTGCCATTCGGACTTGATTATCCTGATGCCTTGGCTGGCTACGCCGCAGACGTTTGACTTCACAATTGAGTTTTGTCGCTTGACGCTCAGTTGTTCCTCCGCCAACTCGGCGTCACCGACCTATCAATTTGGTGATCCCGCCTGCAGGACCGCCACGAGTGCAATCGGTGAAAACACGTCAGGGCGCCGATACGCCAGGGGGGTTTGCTGCACGGTTAGGTGACATCTGATCTGGCTTGCCCGGGAGGGTGGCCTGGAAGGATGGCATCGTGCCAAAGCCTTATCCCACCGAGTTTCGTGATGACGTCGTGCGCGTCGCCCGCAACCGCGAACCTGGAGTCACGATCGAGCAGATCGCGAAAGACTTCGGGGTCCACCCGATGACTTTGCAGTCCTGGTTGCGTCGCGCTGCGGTCGACGAGAGCGCCAAGCCCGGTCACTCCCGAACGGAGTCGGCCGACCTGCGGGAAGCGCGCAAGCGGATCCGACTCCTTGAGCAGGAGAACGAGATCCTGCGGCGGGCGGCGGCGTATCTATCGCAGGCGAATCTGCCGGGAAAAGGTTCTACCCGCTCGTGATGGAGCTCGCTGCTGACAGGATCCCTGTCGCGGTGACGTGTTGGGTATTGAAGCTCTCTCGCCAGCCTTACTACCGGTGGCTGGCCGACCCCATCACACCCAGCGAGGTCGTGCAGGCGTATCGTGCGAACGCGTTGTTCGACGCGCACCGGGATGACCCCGAGTTCGGGCATCGGCTCCTCGCGGACGAGGCCCGCGACGCCGGTGAGTCGATGGCCGATCGCACCGCGTGGCGGATCGCATCCGAGAACGGCTGGTGGTCTGCGTTCGGGAAGAAACGGCGCCGCAACGGCAAGAAACCCGGCCCATCCGTGCACGACGATCTGTGCACTATCACCGACGAGGACGGGCGGACCCGACACGAGTTCACCGCGTCCGGCCCGAACCAGCTGTGGCTGACCGATATCACGGAGCACAAAACGGCGGAAGGCACGCTTTACCTCTGCGCGGTCAAAGACGTGTTCGGCAACAAGATCGTCGGGTACTCCATCGACTCCAGAATGAAGTCGAGCCTGGCTGTCAACGCGCTCAACAACGCAGTCGCGATACGCGGGAACGGTGCCGGCTGCATCGTTCACAGCGACCGAGGCAACCAATTCCGAAGTCGAAAATTTCTGCGCGCTCTGACCCGCCACCGCCTGGTCGGATCGATGGGCCGGGTGGCCTCGTGTGGGGACAACGCGGCGATGGAATCGTTCTTCGCCCTGCTGCAGAAAAATGTTCTCGACCGCCGCTCCTGGACCACCCGCGAGCAGCTCCGCATCGCGATCGTGACCTGGATCGAACGCACCTACCACCGACGACGACGACAAGCGGCACTGGGCCGGTTGACCCCGATCGAATTTGAGACCATCATGAACACGCCAGCCGCACAGGCTGCGTGACTAGAAACTGTCACCTAACCGTGCAGCAGACCCCAGAGTTATCCGAGCTCATTTGAGTGAATTGCAA
>NZ_JANLVV010000131.1:0-3568 GCF_031364185.1 Salinibacterium sp.
GAAAAACGTACGCGCGGCGTGTATGTCGTAGTCCTCCAGTCTCATCAGAGCCAGGTTCTCGCCCGCCGTGTACACCAGATGATCGAATGGTCCTACTGCAGTGAAGAAATCGCGCAACGCAGCGGAGTCCCCCACGTCGAGAACGAGTCCTTCAGCTCCTGGCGGCAGCACAGAGAGAGCACGGTCGACGCTCGATTGGCGACTGGAGGCGACCACGACCGAGGCGCCCGCTTCGGCCACCGCTTGCGCAGTGGCCAGTCCAATTCCGCTTGTTCCGCCGAGAACAACGACTCGAGAATTCTTGACAGTCATGGCAGCTCCTTAGGTAGTCATAACGTTGTGACGCCACGTCGATCCCTCCAGACCCGCCGACGACCACTCTGTGCTGGTGTGTGCGATCCAACTCTTGTTCCATTGGACGCCCAGGGTGTTCAGTGTGCGCGTCTTCGGAACTGCTGTCTAAGACCAAAGATGGCTCGGGTCATGCCGCGCCGGCATCGCGAGACCCACCGGCTGCACACCACCATCTTGCAGCGAAATCCGGTCATACCGGTTGGACTATCCCCGCTGGCTTCTAGGCAGATGAAGTCGTCGATTCCCACAACATCCTCATTGCGGCGAGCATCACGGTAACAATCGCTGCGCCTGGCGGCGGGTCCGCTCCTGTCCAGGGATACAGCATCGACGATTCGATGACAGGTCAGCCGAATGCTGCGGTCTTCGTTGAAAGACTGCCTATAACGTCCCTCGCCCGGCGAATTATGCCCGAGTGATTGCATCGGGCACGAAAGCAGATCCGATTGGCGCTAGACGTGAGCGAAATCGGTGGTGTGGGCAATCAATTTGGAGGCGTCGTAGTCTTTTTGCAAGTCGTCGATTTTCGCTCCGATTCGGTTCATCGCATCGGAACCGAGAATGATGCGGTGAACGGAGGGGTTGGTGGTGAGCTGATCGAAAAGCACCATTGCGGCGCGCTTCGGATCTCCCGGGAACATCACGCCGCTGAGCTCCCTGACGTTCTGCATCGCTCTGAAGAAATTGCCCGATGTGGAATCGTAGTCGGGAAGCATGGTTCCGGAAAAGTGAGTCCGTTCGTCGATTCCGGTGAGGAACGAGCCGGGTTCAATGAGGAGAGCTTTCAGCCCGGACGGCCCGATCTCCTGCCAGAGCGATTCTGTCAGACCCTCCAAAGCGAACTTGCTGGCCGAATAGTATGCGTTACCCGGAAGGCTTGCGATGCCATCCATGGACGACATATTGACGATCATTCCAGATCTGCGTGCGCGCATAGCTGGCAGGGCGAGGCGAAGCAGCGCGACCGCGCTAAAAAAGTTGATTTCGAACACCTTTCGGTAGTCCTCTTCGTTCTGTTCTTCAATCGCTCCGAGGAAGTCAATTCCCGCGTTGTTCACCAGGTAGTCGATCTTTCCGAACCGCGCTTGCGTTTGATTTATGAGGCTTTCCCGTTGATGGGGATCCGCAACATCCACCGCAACGACGAGTGCGGTAGACGGGTAGCGGTCGGCGAGACTTCGCATCGCTGATTCGGTGCGGGCAGCGAGGACTACTTCGTCACCCTGCCCAAGCGCGTATTCAGCGAGGTCGTATCCCAGACCGCTGGATGCTCCTGTAATGAGCCAGGTTGAGGTGTTAGTCATGATCTTTCTCATTTCTTATGTATTCGTTGGGATTGATGTACGCGGTGATCAGGCGACCACCGGGAAGTCGGCAGACGCACTAACAGCGGCCCATTTCTCAGTCTCAGCGGCACGAATATCTGCTGCTGTTCGGATCATGGCCACAGCTCCTGCTCCGAGGACGAGTCGCATCGGCAGCTCGTGACCGCCAATCGTTTCGACGATCACGTGAGCGGCGCGGGCGGGATCGCCCGGCTGATTGCTGGCGTTGGCCGCCCGGTACCTATTCAGCGCGCCGACAGTTTCCTCGTAATCCGCACCGACCGGGTTGAGCTTCATTGATGAACCCTGCCAGTCAGTACGGAAGGCTCCAGGCTCAACGAGCATGACCTTCACCCCGAATGGGCGAACCTCATTCGCCAGGACTTCGGAGAAGCCTTCGACCGCGAACTTCGCGGCTTGATAAGCGCCCATACCGGGGGTACCCCCGACTCGGCCGCCGACGGAGGAGAACTGGACAATGATGCCGGAACGCTGTGCCCGCATGATTGGCAACGCCGCCTTTGTAACGTTGATAGTTCCGAACAAGTTCGCCTCGATCTGACCCCGGAAGTCGCCGTCGGTGGTCTCTTCGATCGACGAACTGTTGGCGTAGCCCGCGTTGTTGACAACGACGTCGAGAGACCCAAACTCCTGAACCGCAGAAGCGACTGCTGCTTCCGCCGACGGGACGTCCGTCACATCCAGAGCCATAGTCCGCACTTGCGCGCCATATCGTGCGACTAGCTCGACGAGTTGCTCGGGGCGACGCGCCGTAGCCATAAGGTAATCGCCACTGTCAAGCACGGCTTTACTCAACTCTGCTCCGAACCCTCGAGAACTTCCTGTGATGAGCCATGTCTTAGCCATTGGACCATTCCTCTCGATTGGTAGCTTCAGGCAACTAAATAGTTATTTGATTGCTAGTTATGACCTAACACCTCAAACCCCGTGGGTGTCAACTAAAAAGTTAGTTATATAATAAGAATCGTGATTCGAGATTCCGTACGAACAAAGAAGTTGCTGCTGAAGGCTGCCGCCGAAGAATTTGCGGCGTTCGGAATCGCAGGTGCGCGAATCGATCGGATCGCCGCGAGCGCAGGTGTGAACAAGTCGTTGATCTACAGCTACTTCGAGAGCAAGGACAAGCTATTCGACACGGTCTTCAGCGAGATGACGAGGGACTCTTTGGCAACAGTTTCGTTTGACGTCGCCGACCTTCCAGGATACGCGGGTCGATTGTTCGACTCGTTCGAGGAGAGTCCCGACACGGTTCGGCTGACGACCTGGTATCAGTTGGAACGACCGCACGGAGTACCGCTTCATGCTGTCGTGGCATCCAACGCATCCAAGTTGCACGAATTGCGCGCGGCCATCGCGGTCGGCGATCTTCCTGGCCACTTCGAACCGGTTGAGATCCTCGCGCTGGTCCGAGCGGTTGTACTGGCTTGGTCAACGACAGTGCCAGAGCTTGGCCCTGCTGTTCCCATGGACCGCGCTCGACGGCGCGCTGTCATCGTAGACGCTGTACGACGGCTCCTATGAAGCCCGTAATCTCCGAGGTCCAGCGCCAACCTCCCTGGCTAGATTCACGCATTGCTCCCCGTCATTGATCCGCACGAAGAAGCCGATTAGAGGCGGTGCGCACCGTCCCGTCGGGATCCTATTCGGCTTGTGATGTCTGGTTTGCGACGTGCAACTGACATGGGCACTTGACATCGGGTCTGATGGTTTCTGTTTCCGTCGTTCCTAGAGCGTGCGGCCTGCGCCAGAGACGACCCGTCGAAGGCAACGAGGTGCTGGTCTAAACGATCCATCTCTCGAACCTGTCTACGGTCACGGTCTTCAGCGTGCGTGCCTTTGGGTCGGCTGTCTGTCAAAGGCCAAAGATG
>NZ_JANLVV010000223.1:0-4622 GCF_031364185.1 Salinibacterium sp.
CAGGGTGACCCGGTTGAGCATCAGCGAAATCACGATCCCGGGGTCGCCAGGGTAGTTCTCGGCGAGCAGCGCGACGGTGGCCAGCTCGGGTGTGGAGTCATCGCCCAGCCTAGAAACGCCCAGCCCAGACACGGCGGCCACCAGCTCGTCGACCCCCTCACCGCGCGTGATCAGCCACTCGAAGACGCTGCGCAGCGACTCGTCGCCCGTCAGGCGCTCCAGCAGGGGCGCCGCCACCTGGGGCGCGATCGCCTCGAGCACCCTTCGAATGTCGGCGGCCGACCTGAAGCCGCACAGCGCATCGAATTCGTCACTGAGGGCATAAATCAGTTCGGGCTTATGAAAGGCATCCCTGTAGTTGCGGTTCGGCGCGTCGAGCGGGATGCCCAGTGCGTTCTCGCGCGCGAACCCTTCGGCCGCCTGCGCCAGGGTCGGGTGCGCCTGCAGCGACAGCGGCGAACCGGCAGCGAGCACCTTGAGCAAAAACGGCAGTCGACCGTCGACAACATCCAGAAGCGTGTCGTTCGACCCCACGACCCGGCTCGGAGACCCTGGGTGGGCACCGAGCCACAGCTCCGCCTCGGGGGCTCCGGATGCCTCGAATCCCAGCAGCGTCGAGATCGCGCCGTCTGACCCCCACGCGTAATTTCGCGGGGTATTGGTGATGCCTACAAACATGGGTTCGACTCCTCGGGGCGCATTGGACCAAAGTACCAACCGGCTGGAAACGCTCAGGACGCGGTCGTAGGCTCTCAGAGGATTTCGACTAAGTAACGGAGTGGATATATGTCATTCGAGACAATCGGCGCGGATTTCTACGGCTTCGAGAACAGGCTCACCGACCAGGAGAAAGACCTGATAGTGAAGCTGCGGGCCTTCCTGGATGAGCACGTTCGCCCCTTCGCGAACGACCTGTGGGCGAAGGCGGAATTCTTCGACCGCGATGTCGTCGTCAAGGGCATGGCCGACCTCGGCCTCTTCGGCCAGCCGTTTGAGGAGACCCAGCACTTCGCGAACAGCGCGGTCTTCCGCGGCTGGGTCGCGCTCGAGCTCGCCCGTGTTGACGCCAGCGCCGCCACCCTGGTGGGGATGCAGAACGGCCTCGTCATGGGCTCCATCGCCGTCGCTGGCTCGCCCGAGCAGCGGGCCGAGTGGCTGCCGAAGTTTGCCAGCGGTGAGCTGCTCGGCGCGTTCGGCCTCACCGAGCCACTGTCGGGCTCCGATACGGCGCAGGGCCTGCAGACGGTCGCAAAGCGAGAGGGTGATCACTGGGTTATCAACGGCGCCAAGCGCTGGATCGGCAACGGCTCCATCAGCGATGTGACTATCATCTGGGCTCGCGACGCCGACGACAACCAGGTCAAGGGCTTCATCGTCCCGACCACCACTGCCGGCTATTCGGCGAAGCGCATCGAGAATAAGCAGGCACTGCGCATCGTGCAGAACGCCGACATCGTGCTCGAGAACGTGATCGTTCCTGAGGCCAACCGGCTGCAGAAGTCGCAATCATTCCGCGAGACGGCGGCCGTACTGCGGCTCACCCGTGCCGAGGTCGCCTGGGCCGCGGTCGGCAACTCGATCGGCGCCTACGAGGCCGCCGTGAAATACGCCGGCGAGCGCATCCAATTCGGCAAGCCGATCGCCAGCCACCAGCTCGTGCAGGAGCTTCTGGCCAAGAGCCTCGGCAACATCACGGCGTCGATCGCCCTGGTCACCCGGGTGTCGGAGATGCTCGACGAGGGCGTGCAGAAAGACGAGCACTCGTCTCTGGCCAAGGAGTTCACTACCAGCAGGATGCGCGAGACCGTGGCCTGGTGCCGCGAACTCATGGGCGGCAACGGAATCGTGCTCGACTACGGCGTGATGCGCTTCTTCGCCGACGCCGAGGCGATCTACTCCTACGAGGGCACCCGCGAGATGAACACCCTTATCGTGGGCCGCGCGATCACCGGCAAGGCCGCCTTCGTCTAGGTACGCTGCGGGCGGGCGACCGTCGTCAACTAGCCTGAGGCAATGCGAATCTTAGAGCTCTCGCGCGCGCGAACCGCGTTCCTGGTGCTCACCCTGTTCACCCTGATGGCCGGGGATGCGTGGCGGTACACGATCGGCTGGACGGGCTTCGCGATTGTGGTGGGCCTGCTGGCCGTGGCATCCATCGTCATGTTGATCGTGCAGCGCGCCCGCTGGAACCTCGGTGGCCTACCGTACCCGCTGATCGCCTTCCTGGTGCTCGCGACGCTCTCGCTCGTGTGGTCGTTCTATCCGGGGGCCACCGCGCTGGGGCTCGCCGCCACCTGGTTCACCGTCATCGGAGGGTTCGCTGTGGCGGTGACCTTCAGCTGGGCCGAGATCCTGCGGGGCCTGGGGCTGGCACTGAGATTCGTGCTCGGGATGTCGCTGCTCTTCGAATTCGTCGTCGCCGCCGTCCTCCGCCGCCCTGTGCTGCCGCCCGTACCCGAGCCTGGCATCGACTACGCGAACCTTCCCGACAAGATCCCGCCGATGCTGTACTGGAGTCGCAACGAGCTGTTCCAGGTGTTCGACGACGGCAAGATCCAGGGCATCGTCGGCAACTCCACCCTGCTGTCGTTCGTGGCGCTGCTCGGCATCATCGTCTTTGGAATTCAACTGGCCGGCGGGGAGGTGCGGAGGCGCTGGGGATTCTTCTGGCTGGCGACCGCGGTGGTCAACCTCGCGTTCAGCAGGTCGGCCACCAACATCCTGGGGCTGGTTGCTGTGCTCGCCGTGGTCGCGGCCGTGCTGCTGGTGCGGCGCGCAGCGACTCCGCGGGCGGTCGTCCTGACCTCCGTATCCCTCATCGTCGTCGCCGTCGGCGCGCTGGTCGGCGGGCTGGTGTTCCGGGCGCAGGTGCTGGGGCTGCTGGGCAAAAGTTCGGACCTCACCAACCGCACCCAGATTTGGCAGGATGTCAGTGCACTGGCGCAGGAGCGCCCGGTCTTCGGCTGGGGCTGGGTCAGCTACTGGGTGCCCTGGGTGAAGCCTTTCGATGATCTGGCGAAGAACAACGGCATCCGGCAGCTCCACGCCCATAACGCCTGGATCGATGTCTGGTTCCAGCTGGGCATCATCGGGCTGATCGTCTTCGGAGCGCTCGTCGTCTCGACCCTGTCACGATCGTGGTTGTTCGCCGTCGACCGCCCCCAGGTCTTACCCGGAACGCCCGGTGTCTTCACCGCGGCCAGCCTGCTGCCGCTGCTGCTGCTCGTGGCCTTGATTGTGCAGAGCTTCGCCGAAAGCCGGCTGCTAGTCGAGTACGGGCTGTTTACGCTGGCGTTACTGGCCGTGAAGACCAAGCGCCCCGAGTGGGAACCCCGGTGAGCGAGTCGTCACCGAGGGCCAACCGCATCACGACGACACTCGAGATCCTGGGCTCGGCCCGATTCAACACGGCACTGACCACCTCGGTCGTCGCTGTCGCGATGCTCTGCTTCCTGCTGCGCAGCGTCATCGGATGGCCGGGGCTGCTGACCATCCTTGCCGTGCAGCTGCTACTGGCCGCCGGATCGATGGTCGCCAGGCGCGGCACCATCGAATGGCAGGGAATCCTCCCCGTCTCACTGATCGCTTTCGTGGGCTGGGCGAGTCTGTCAGTTTTCTGGAGCATCTATAAGGGGGCCTCGGTCACCGGGCTTGCCTACCTGCTGTGCTTCACCGTGCTCGGAATCTATGTCGCGCTGTTGCGCGACACCATCCAGATCGTGCGATCATTCGGAGACGTGTTCCGCGTCGTTCTGGCGGGGTCGCTGGTCATCGAGATCATCGCGGGCGTGCTCATCGACAGCCCGATAGCCTTCCTCGAAATTCTGGGAAAATTGGATGAGTTCGGGCCGATTCAGGGCTTCTCCGGGGCTCGCAACCAGCTCGGTATTCTTGCTGTTCTTGCCATCGTCACCTTCGTCATCGAGCTCAGGACGAAGTCGGTGCCGCGGGGTGTGGTCATCGGTTCGCTGGTGCTCGCCGGGATCATTCTGCTGCTGACCCGCTCTCCCCTGGCCACCGGCGCGATGATCGTGGTGTGCATCGCCGCCGCAGCGCTGTACGGGCTGAGACGCGCAGAGCCCGAGCGACGAAGGATCCTGCAGCTCGGCCTGCTCGTGTCGGTCGTGCTCATCGCGATCGTCGCGTGGATTTTCCGCTCGACAATAGTGCAACTGTCCAATGCCGGCGGCGAATTGTCGTATCGCCTGGCCGTCTGGCGCAGGGCCTGGGATCTCATCTCGCTCAACCTGATCGAGGGTTGGGGCTGGATAGGAACCTGGCGTGGCGACACCGTACCGTTCCTATTCTTCGGGGGAATCGACTCGCGCATCCCCACCTCGGCCTCCAACGCCTTCGTCGATATCTGGCTTCAACTCGGGCTTGTGGGGCTGGTCATTTTTGTCGGCCTCGTGGGGCTTACCTTCGCGCGTTCGTGGCTACTCGCGTCGCGCCAGCGCAGCGTCGTGTTCACCTGGCCGGCCCTCGTGCTGGTCGTGCTCGTCACCACAGCGCTCGCCGAAAGTTCGATCCTGCTCGAGTTCGGGTGGCTCACCTTTGTTGCCTGCTCGGTGAAGGCCGCCCACCATCTCAGCTGGCGAACCGCGCTGCGAGAGCTTCGGGAT
>NZ_JANLVV010000236.1:0-15927 GCF_031364185.1 Salinibacterium sp.
GCGAACCCTTGCCCCTTGGCAGGTCGACGATGAGCCAGACGATATTCTCGATGGCCAGGTATGGCAGGTATGCGGCGACCTGGAGCACCGCGACCGGCAGCAACAGTGCCCCGGCGAAACTTGCCCACACCAGCAGCCGCCACCGCTTGCCAGCGATCGCACTCGTCGCCAGCGGCAGTAGCGCCAGCGAGATTCCCCAGCCCGGCGCGCCCCACACCAGTGCGACGATGGTGCCGACCACCACGAGACCCAGCCCGAGAAGACCCAGGGCCAACAGGGCGATGAATCGCGGCACCGAGTGCTTCTGGTAGCGCTCGAACGACACGAACATCCACATCAGCCAGGCACGAAATGGCGCAACTCCGAGCTCGCGCAACCCGAGGCGAAACGCCAGATCCACTCTCTCTCGCTCCGCGAGTGACACGACGGCGCCAAGCCCCGATTCACGCACCCGCCAGCTCTCACTGTCGTGCACCACCGCGGGCGCCGTCTGCCTGCCATAGGAGGCAATCAGACTCCAGAAGATGACGGGAACGGAGGCGAGGTCGGTGCGATTGCCGCGTTTCGGGTCGATATCGGGGGTGTGGGCCTCGGCCCAGGTCGTCGCCTCCGGAGGTGCGCCGGGTTCACGGTATCCAATTCGCTCGCGCAACTGGAACGTCGGCGCTGTCACCGGAACCTGGCCAAGTTCGATCGTGCACAGCGGGCGGCCGGTGGTGTCGACAAATGGCATGGGGCTCCCTGGTCGTTGGAATCGGAGGGCGACGAGGCTGGAGTTGAACACCGCTCCCGCCCGTATCATGGCAGTACCCGCGACCAATCGGCAGGACTGAGGTGACGTGATGACCCAGGCTCCGCCCGTTCGTGTGCCGCGGCATCCCGAAGTGGACGGTCGAATATTCGGCGCGGCGCTCGACATCCTGCGCAGCCGCGGACCCCTTGCGGTCAGCGTCGAGTCTGTTTCTGCGGCATCCGGTGTGGCGAAAACGACCATCTACCGGCGCTACGAAAACCGCGAATCCCTGCTCACCGCCGCCATCAACTCGGCGGCGACGTCGGTGGTGTTTCCGACCGGGCTGACCGCGCAGGATTCGCTGCGCTGGGTGTTGCGCCACGCAAGCGACACGATCGAAAATGTCGTCGGCCGCGGAACCGTCGCCGCCGTGATCATGAACGAAGATCCGCACTTCACTCAACTACTGCTCGGGATGATCCGTGGCTCGACCCAGGCGCTCCGTGACGATTTGCGGGAACGGGCCCGTGCGGGCGAGATCAACCGGAATGTGGATATCGAGCTCGCCATGAGCATCCTGCTCGGCGTTGTCGTGGCCGAACTGATCAGGGGCCGCACGACGGATGAGGCGTGGGTCGACTCCGTGCTCGCCCTGCTCTGGCCGGCCTTTGCGGTCTGACAGTTCGCTTCACGAGCTCAGGCCTGCCACGCTGCCGGCGTGAGCGCTCTTCGGCGCGGCGAAGGCCCCCACGGCGGCCGAGACTCCAGCCGTTACGCAATCCCTCAATCCGGACGTAAGAACTGGAGTTTCGGAGCAACTTACCGACGGCGCGGGGGCTGCCGTGCCGGTGCCTCGGGGCGCTGGAGCCGACCCCCGCGCTACTTCGCCTTGGCGGGCTTCGCTGCGGCGGGCTTCACCGCAGCGGGCTTCCGCACCGCGGGCTTCACCGCGGCGGGCTTCCGCACCGTTGGCTTCCGCACAGTAGGTTTCCGCGCCGCGGGCGCTGTCACCGGCGCTGTCGAGCTCGGCAGGATCTTACCGGGGTTGAAGTTGCTGCCCGGGTCGGCGCTTTCGAACAGCCCGGTCATGATCTTCACGCCCTGGGCCGAGATGTCTTCGGTGAGCCAGGGCGAATGCTCCAGCCCCACACCATGGTGATGAGAAATGGTCGCGTGATTGTCAACAAACGCCTGCTGGATAGCGTTTTTCACCAGGTTGTACTCCGCGATCGGGTCGTCACCGAACGTGAACGCGAAGGTGAAGTAGAGACACGCACCCGAATGGTACGAGTGGGACATGTGGCTCATGATCCAGCCGCCGTTGCCGAGCTTCTCGTAGGCATCGTTGGCCGCGGCATACACGGCCTCGTGCACCTGAACGAGCTTCGACCATGGTGCTGCGGTCTCCGACACGTCACCTGCGGCACCCATGTCGAGCAGGAAATCCCGCAGGTACGGGGTGTCAAATTTCTTTTGGTCGTACAGGATGCCGGGCCCGGTGCCCACGCCCATTCCGCCGTGCTTTCTGACGATGGCGTCGACGAGCGACTTCTGGCGCTTCGCGTGCGAGACACTTCCCTCGAAACCGATGAAGGAGAGGCAGATGTCGTCCAGGTTCCAGCCCTTGGCCTTCATGATGCCTGGCAATGCCGATTCGGCCATGAATTTCGACACCCCCTTGCGATCCTTCGAGGTGGCCAGCGAGAAAGCGGTCTCGCGGGAGTCAGAAATTCTGGTGATGGATGGCGCAGCATCCGACTCACTAATGGCCTGCATGGTCGCGATTCCGGTCTTCCAGTTGGGGAAGAAATAGGCGTACACGTCTCGCTTCTCCGGAACGCGGTGCACCTGCACCGTCACCTCGGTGATGACACCGAGTCGACCTTCGCTGCCGAGAATCATCTCGCGCACACTCGGGCCGCTCGACGTCGACGGGAGCGGCCGAAGCACCAGCACACCGCCGGGACGCACCACGCGCATGCCACGCGCGATATCGGCGATGTCGCCATATTTATCTGATTGCATCCCGGAGGAGCGAGTCGCGACCCAACCTCCCACGGTGGAATGGGTGAAACTGTCGGGAAAATGGCCGATGGTCCAGCCCTGCTTATTGAGCTGTTCCTCGAGATCGGGCCCCTGGGATCCGGCCTGGATTCGGGCCAGCCCTGACTCCACGTCGATGTCGATGACCCGGCGCAGGCGCCCGAGGTCGAGCGACACGATCGTGCGGCGCTCGGCGGGGATCGGCTCGAGACTGCCGCCGATGTTACTGCCGCCGCCGAAGGGAATGATGACGGCGTTGGCCGTGACGGCGGCATCCACTATCCGCTGGATCTCGGCCTCATCTGCCGGATAGATGACGACGTCGGGGCTGCGCAGGATCGCGTTGCCCCGAACCCGAATCAGATCCCGGATGCTCTTGCCATAGGTATGCACCACGCGCGCCATGTCATCCGTGCTGACGTTTCCGGCCCCAACGATTGCCGTCAGCGTGTTGATGAAGTCGTCGCTGGCGGTGCTGGCCGGAACGTTGAGTTCATCGAACGAGGGCTCCCCCGCCCGCTCGGCGGTATCGAGGTCGAGCCCGACCGCGAACTTCACAAACGGCGCGAAACCGGGCTTGTCTTCGTGGTGGAATCCCACGCCGTCAATACCCCAGCCCCACCACTTCATGTGACGGACTGAATCCCTGTCTGCAACCTCGTTCATTTGATTCCCTTCTGAGCGCGCACCGGCATCGGTTGCACCGTTTCATGCAGGCGACGTACCTCGCCTGAGAGTCGCTGGGAGAACTGCTCGGCAGTCTCGTCGTCCTGGGGGAGCATCGGGGCTCCGAACACAATGGTCACGGGATATCTGCCGCGCAGTGGCCAGTTGACCCCGCGCGGCATAGCGGCACTCGCGCCGACGAGGGCGATGGGCAGGCACGGCACCTTCGTCGCCATGGACAAGGCCGCTGCACCCGGTTTGAATCGGCCCATCTCGCCATACTTCGAACGCCCACCCTCGGGAAAAATAAGCAGCGGAACTTTGCGTTCGAGAAGCGCCCTGGATGATCCGGACCTCTTGCCCTCGGAGTTGCGCTCAATCGCGAACGCGTTGAAAAAAAGCGTCGTAAGCCATTTGCGCCACTGCACATCGAAGAAGTAGTCGGCCGCGGCTCCGGCGGCAAGATAGCGCGAGAGCCGCCGGGGAAGTCCACCGATGACCAGCGGCGCATCCAGATGACTGGAATGATTTGCCACCGCGATGTAGGGCGCATCGAGCGACCTGATCTGGTCCTGCCCGCGGATGCTCACCCTCACGAGCCGCCACACGACAGGCCTGAGGATGCCGCGTTGCGCAACGAAACGAACCCCGGCGACGCCGCTGGAGGTGAATCGGTCCATCGCCCTGCTCACGAGTTGTCGGCCTTCATGACCTGAGGTTCGGAGCCCTCGCCCGGTTGGGCGGCGTCAGATCTACCCGAGGAAATCCTGGACGAGATCCAGTGGATTGCGGATCTCGGCGCGTGCCGGGCAAACCACCCGAGTATGCGGTAGCGAACAGTCGGTATGGAGATGACCCTGCCTCGCCGTGCATCGCGCAACGCCGCACGCACCACAGTGTCTGGTTCGATCCACAGGAATCCTGGAAGTGAGCTGCGGCGCACCCCCGCGCGCTCGTGCCATTCGGTTCTGACCCAGCCGGGCAGCACTGCGGTCACGGTCACTCCTGTTCCGCGAAGTTCACCGGAGAGACTTTCGCTGAACGCGGTAACCCACGCCTTGATGGCGGCATACGAGCCTGTAGTGAGGTACGTCTGCAGGCTCGAAATATTGATGATAATACCGCCGCGACCCTTCATTGATCGCCCCGCAGCACCGCCAAGCACCAGCACGGCTCGACACATAACGTCGAAGGCATGCTCGTGCTGGGACGGGTCGACCGACGTTAGTGGGGCATGCAGCCCGAACCCGGCATTGTTGATGACGATATCGAGCGGGCGCTGCGCGTCGTCGATACGAGTAGCAACGCGAGCGACATCTGCGCGCTGGGCGAGGTCTGCGATGATGGTTTCGACATTGATGCCTGAATTGGCATGTAACTCTGCGGCCATCGCGTCGAGCCGGTCGGAATTGCGTGCAACCAGCACCAGATCGTACCCGCGGGCAGCAAGATGCCGGGCAAATGCGGCACCAATGCCGGATGTGCCGCCCGTGATAAGAGCCGTTGCCATGTCCGCTACATTACGCTACGGGCTCCGTAGCGACGGGCGAGTACACTTGGCGGGATTGGTGCAGCACGATGGAGGTAGTTCGCATGCCGGAACGTAAAGAGGCTTCCGCGAACGGGGCGGTTGACATCATGCGATTTCCCGCTCCGGATTTTGACGTGCGGAACTATGCACGGGATGCCGCGGCCAGCCATCGCGATGAGCTCGGGCTCGACGGATACAAGTCCAACCCTCTCAGCACCGAATCGTTGCGCCTGATTCGATACCTGCAAATTATCGAACGCGCCACCATGACCCACCTGCGCGGCGTTCTCGTGACAGCCACCCACAAAGACGCCAGAATCACCGCCTTTCTTACCACTTGGGCGTTCGAGAAATACTGGATCGCCGATGCATTCGAGCAGATTGGCCTGGCACACCAGCCGGTGGGCACCGACGTTGACCGTGCGCCGTTCATCACGCCGGTGGAGCGCACAATTCGGGAGGCCATCTACGCCAACATCGTCGGGCTGCCGATGATTGCCGTGCACATGACGCTCGGCACCATTGACACCTGGTTGAGCCAGGCCGCGTACCGTCGGCTTATCTCCCTCGAGCCACACCCACAGTTGACAAAAACGGTCAATAAGTTTCTTGCGCTGAAAGATCGCCAGCTCGCGTTTTTCGAACCCCAGGCGCGGTACCGTCTCACCGAATCGGCTCAGGCTCGCACCATCACACGGCGCAGGCTGGTCAAGACCCCATGGCCGATCGGTGCGAAAGCCGAACCGGCACACGAGACCGAATATTTCTTCGAGTGGCTCTTCGGATCTGCCCGGGAACTGATCAGTGAGCTCGACGCTCGCATTGATACCCTCCCCGGCCAGTCCGGGCTCTCTCTTATCGGAAAGGCCGCCAGGCTGTGACCACCACACGCAAGACGACCACCGCAGCGAAAGCTGCAGCACCCAAGACCCCGCGCGCGCGCACTACCCCTGCCGCCTCTGTTGCTGCCGGGGCGGCCGCAACACAGGGGCCTGCGAAGCGCAAGACGAGGGCTGCCCCTGCCACTGCGACACCCGCGGGAGTGCTCACCAACGAGCACGTGTTTATCACCGGAGGCACCGGTTTCGTTGGACAGGCCCTCCTCGAGAGGCTTCTGTCGTCGCATCCGACAACCCGGATGACGTTGCTCGTGCGCGGAAAGGGCAATCTTTCCGGCCAGGATCGGCTCACGGGTCTGCTGCGCAAGCCGGTGTTCAAGAAGTGGATCGAGGAGGTCGGCGAGGAAGAGGCCCACCGCCAGTTCGCCCAGCGTGTAACGGCTCACGAGGGCAGCCTGGGCGACGTGGGCACGCTTGCCGATGACATCGACGTGGTCATCCACAGCGCATCCACCGTGTCGTTCGATCCACCGATAGACGAAGCTTTCGACACCAACGTCGGTGGCGCCCACGGCGTGTACGGCGCCCTGCTGGCGAGCGGGAGCACCCCGCATGTAGTGCACATCTCGACCGCGTATGTCGGGGGCATTCGCAAGGGCATCGCCCCCGAGGCATCCCTCACCCATACCGTCGACTGGCGCGCCGAATATGACGCCGCGAAATCAGCCAGGATCCGCGTCGAACTCGAATCACGCCAGCCCGAAGCCCTGCGAGCACAACTGGCCATCGCGAGGGCACGACATGGCAAAACCGGTCCGCAGGCCGTCGCCGGCTTCGCCGAAACCGCCCGCACCGAATGGGTGAGCGAGCGCCTCGTTGACTACGGACGCACCCGTGCCGAAAGTCTGGGCTGGACCGACGTCTACACGTTGACCAAGGCCTTTGCCGAGCGTGCGGCAGAAGAGTTGTGGGCCCAGTCAGGTCACCGCCTCTCGATTGTGCGGCCGTCCATCATCGAAAGTTCGCTGCACCATCCGTTCCCTGGGTGGATTGACGGCTATAAGGTCGCTGACCCGCTGATCATCGCCTACGGCCGTGGTCAGTTGCCCGATTTCCCGGGGCTGCCCGACTCGATTCTCGACGTCATCCCGGTCGATTTCGTGGTGAATGCCGCACTCGCGGTGGCCGCCCGCGATGCCAAGCCAAACGAACCCAAGTACTACCACGTGAGTTCCGGGGCCAGCAATCCGCTGCCGTTCCACCGCATGTACGAGAACGTCAACCGGTATTTCACCGAGAACCCTTTGCCCGACGGCACCGGACACATCACCGTTCCGCTGTGGCGATTCCCCGGCGGTGTCAGGGTCGAGAACGCCCTGGCTCGCAAAGAGAAGCAGGCAGCCTCGGCCGAGCGACTGATCGAACGCCTCCCCACCACTCCCCGCACTCGAACCTGGCTCGACACCGTCACCAAGGGCAAGCACGGGTTGCAAAAACTCCGAGCGTTCACGGAGTTGTATCGCGCCTACGTGCAGACCGAGATCATCTTCGACGACACCAACACTCGTGCGCTGTTCCTGTCGCTGCCCAAGGATGTGCAGAAGAACGAGGGATTCGATGTCACCGAGATTGACTGGGAGGACTACTTCCAGAAGGTGCACTTCCCCGCCGTCACCACCCTGACCCGCGCGTTCGGCAAGCGACCTGCGGCCAGGGAACGCGCCACCCACGCCCTGCCGCCACGCTCCGACGTGGTCGCCATCTTCGATCTTGAGGGAACCGTCCTTGAGTCGAACCTCGTGAAGCAGTACCTCCTACTATGGTCTGGCAGCGTGCCGCGCAAGCGAGTCGCCCACGACCTGGCCAACTTCACGTTCTCACTGCCCAGATATCTTCGCGCCGAGCGCCGGGACCGCGGTGAGTTCATCCGCACCTTTATGCGCCGCTACAACGGCTTCAAAGTCAGCGAAATCCGGGGCCTCGTGCAGGGAAGTTTCGGGCGGGCAATGCTGCGACGCGCACTTCCTGATGCTCTTCGGCGGGTACAGGAACACCGCGACGCAGGCCATCGCACGGTGCTTGTGACGGGCACGATCGACCTGATGGTAGAGCCGTTCCTGCCCTACTTCGATGAGGTCGTCGCCGGAAGCATGCACGAGCGCGACGGTGTGCTAACCGGTTTTCTCGCGGATCCACCCCTGGTGGACGAGGCCCGCGCCGCGTGGTTGCGTCACTACGCCGCGAAGAATGGATTCGACCTCGAGCATTCCTACGGCTACGGCGACAGCCACGCCGACCTGGTATGGCTGCAGCTTCTCGGCAACCCGAGCGTCGTCAACCCCGACATCAGCCTCTATCGACACGCGATGGAGAAGCACTGGAACGTGCTCGACTGGAAACGCGGTTCCGCGACATCCAAGCCTATAGTGCCCAGGTCTACGAACCACCCTGTAGTCACACCCGAAACCGCACCACGTCCAGCAGATTCGACCAGCACGGAAGGAGTCGGGCAGCCCTCCTAGGCCCGCCCGCGGTATCCCATGGCATTTGATATCGACAAATACACCTCCACCTCAAAGAAGGTGGTCTGGGGCGACCTCGACTTCGACCAGTTCACGACGAACCCGCTGCCCGAGAGCACGCTGCGGAGCATCCGGTATATGGCCGATATCGAATATCACACGGTCTGTTACCTTCGCGACCTGCTGGTGACCCCATCCCATAAGGAGGCGGATGTCAGCGCGTTCATGACCATGTGGAATCGTGAGGAGTTCTGGCACGGCGAAGCGTTATCCGCAGTGCTCGCCGCCCACGGCGTGACACTCGACTTCGACCAGCTCAAGGCGACCCGGCTGAAGCTCGGCTGGAAAGACCGACTCGACCCGATCAAGCAGTCGCTGCTCGGCAACATCGTCGGTAAAGACTTCATCGCCGTTCACATGATCTGGGGCGCCGCCAATGAGTGGTCGGCCGTCGCCGCGTATAACCGGATGGCCGATCTGGAGCAGCACCCCGTGCTGGCCGAACTGCTGCGTCGCATCGCGAAGCAGGAGGCTCGACATGTGGCCTTCTACGCCACGCAGGCTCGAGAGCGACTGGGCAAGAGCAGGAAGGCTCAGATACTCGCCCGCTTCGCGCTCAAAAATGCGTGGGGGCCCGTCGGTTCAAGCGTGATGGATCCTGCCGAGGTCACTCATGTGATGGGGCACATCTTCGCCGGGCCCGAGGGCCTGCGCGAAATTCGCAAACTCGACGAGCACATTTCGCGGATGCCGGGCCTGGAGGGCCTCACCATCGTCGAGAACTCGCTGCGCAATAAGTACGGCTACGTCGCGGCCTGATCGCCGGTGCGCGACAGCCCGGCGGTCTCGGTCAGGAGATCACGTCTCGCAGTAGTTGGTCATCTTCTGAGGTGCGGCGCATGCCAGACACCACGAATCCTACGGCGAGAAGCGCGAACGGAACGAGCACCAGCACCCAGCCGATGGCACTCATCGCCCACGGTGTGACTGTGGGGTCGACACCCTCCGCTGAGGTTCCCGCCAGGATCGCGAACCGTGACATCAGCAGGTACTCCCCCAGCACGAGGCCCACCAGCGCGAGGATGGGAGCGACCGTAGTTTGGAACACATTCTCGGAACCCCGGTTGCGGCGGAAAAATACGATCACCGAGACGCACACGAGAATTTCGATCAGGACAATCGCCAGCACCGCAAGCCCGCTAAACCAGCTGAACAGGGCCAGGAACGGGTCGAGCTGGGTGACCGCAAACACGACGATGATGATGCCCGAAATGACGGACGTCAGAATCGAGGCAGTGCCGGGTGCTCCGCGGCGATTCGTGGTGGAAAGCACTTTTGGCAGGATGCCCCCGCGCGCCATCGCGAAGAAATATCGGGACGCCGCATTCTGGAATGCGAGCAGTCCCGCAAAAAGGCTCGACAGCACGAGAATGCTCATGACGGTACCAAGCCAGCCACCGACGTACTGCGCAGCCAGGCTGAATAGCACCCCGGCCGGATTGACCAGGCCCTCGGAAAGCTCAAGAGTCTTATCAACGACGACCGATGATCCCATTCCGGTCACCATGGCAAAGGAGGTCACTGCGAACAGTACGGTGATGACGATCACCGCGAGATAGGTGGCTCGAGGCACGACCTTCTTGGGCTCTTTCGACTCCTCGCCATAGATCGCTGTCGCCTCGAATCCGATGAACGAGGCGAAGGCGAAGGCGAATGCGATGCCCGCTGAGCCAGCCAATCCTCCGATCAGGATTCGGTCCGGTGCGAACGACGCCGCGACATTGAGGCCCTCCGGCCCACCGTCGGCGAGGATGGCAACCGAGACGATCAGCAACGACGCCAGTTCGAAGATCATCAGCACTCCGAGGACTTTGGCACCAACATCCACGCTCAGCAATGAAAGTGCTGTGACCGCCAGCCAGGCCAGCAGCGACCACGCCCACCACGGCAGCAGGCCAAACTGCGCCGCTACGACGGCACCAAAGAAGCCGTAAATGGCCAGCTGCACGGCGACGTAGGCCAGGATCGACACGAATGCCGAGGCAATGCCTGCGTGGCGGCCGAGCCCGCGGCCGATGTAGGCGAAGAAAGCCCCGGCGTTGGTCACCCGCTGACTCATCGCGGCGTACCCCACGCTGAACAGCAGCAGGGTGATGCCGACGACGAGATAGGCGCCTGGCGCCGCTGCCCCGTTCCCGAGCACGATGGCGACAGGTACGGCCCCGGTCATGCCTACTAGCGGGGCGGCGGCAGCGACGACAAAAAAGACAATGCCGACGACGCCAAGCCTGCCTTTTCGCAGGCCCTCGGTCGTGCTGTCGGTTTCGGGTGCGGTTCGCGACATGGTGACACTCCTCGTTGAGTTCATACGTCTGAGATCGTTCGGGTACGCACAATCTGAGTACACCTTGGCGAATGGTGCTTATGCGCGTCAAGGCTTTCAGTCATTTGGATGCGAACAAAGTTGCTGCGGGCTACACTCTGGCCCTATGACCGAATTGCACGGATTCCTTCCTCCTCTCACCCCTCGAGGCTCCAGCGCGCTCGTGCCACCCATGCCGTGGCACTACTCCGGCACCCTTCTGACCGTCGAATACCTCACTGATCCAGGCAATGTGAGGGCCATCCTGCCTGCCGATATCGACCTCGCTCCTGACCGGCCCGGCGCCGTGGCCATTATCTGGGCTGATTGGCAATCGTGCAGCGAGGGCGGGCTGGAACTGCTCGACCCGGTGCGAGCCCAATACCTCGAAGCGTTTGTCGTGGTTCGGTGCTCCTATCAAGGCGTGATCTACAGCCGCTGTGTCGCCATCTGGGTCACCAAGGACTTCGCAATGGGTCGTGGTTGGTTCCAGGGGTACCCGAAGAAGTTGGGTTCCGTGCACGTTACGCGGGTGTTCTCGCACGGAAAGGCGGCTCCGAGACTCGAGCCTGGCGCGAAGCTCGGGGCATCGCTATCGGCCTACGACCATCGACTGGCGTCGGCGATCGTCACTCTGCGCGAGCCGTCAGAGTCCAACGGCTTCGTCAACGGGCATCGAATGCTGCACAACCGATTCATGCCGTCGATAAGCCGGGACCAGGGCCTCTCACTCGACCAACTCGTGACGATGGGCGGCGCGGATGCGGATCTCGGGCCAGCATGGAGCGGGGACGCCGAACTGACTCTGGCCGACTCCCCCTGGGACGAGTTGCACTCCATCCTTCCTGTCGACGAGATTCTCGGGGGCTATTATCGCGAGCTCGGAGTCACTTTCGCCGGGGGCGATCTCCTGGCCGACCGATCACGGCCGGTGTAGCCCCGCATCGTGGTGTGCCCGCTCAATAGTCGGAAATATACTCGTCCAGTTCCCACCGGGTCACGTCCCGGGTGGTGTGATCCGTGGTCGCCGCTCGGTAGCGCTCGACCTCGTCCCGCTTCAGCATCATGAACACGTCCACGATGGGCGCCCCGAGGATCGCCCGCATGGCATCGTTGCCGCCGAGAGCATCGAGAGCCTCCTCCAGCGTCGTGGGCAGCACCGCCGCGGCGGCATCCTCGTATGCCCAGCCCACGCACGGGGCAGGTGCCATCCGGTTATGTCTGATGCCATCGAGCCCTGCCGCCAGGATCGCGGCGGTCAGTAGGTACGGATTCGCCGCTCCGTCGCCGAGTCGGATTTCAAGCCGGGTTCCCGCTCCCCGCTCCGGAGGTACGCGCAGCATCGCACTCCGATTATCGTGGCCCCAATTGGCGCGGTACGGGGCGAGCGTGTCTGGTCCGAGGCGCTTATAGGCGTTAACCGTGGGGTTGGTCACGGCCGACAGTGCCGCCGCGTTGTGCACGATTCCGGCAATCAGCTCGTGGGCGAGCGGTGACAACTCGCCGTCATCGCCGTGCATGAGGTTGTTACCGTCCGCATCGACGACGGAAAGGTGCAGGTGAAAACCGCTGCCGCCCTCATCAGTCCAGGGCTTGCCGAGGAAGGTGGCCAACTTGCCCTCGCGCGCCACAATGTCCTTCACCGCGGTCTTGAAGAGAAAACTCCGATCCGCCGCATCCATCGCCTCGCTGTGCCACAGGTTGATTTCGTACTGGGACGGGCTGAACTCGTGATTGCCGGCAAACACCCCGATATCCATCTGGTCGAGCATCCTGAGCAGATGGAGGAAAGTACCGTCCGGATCGACCCACGCCCCCGTCGTGTAGACCCGCCCGGTGCGGTGGATGGCGCGTTCCCAGCCCTCCTCGGTGACATTAGCGATGTAGAACTCGAGTTCCGGACCCACCACCGGGGTCAGTCCGAGCTCGGTGTACTGCTCAATCACTCGACGCAGGATGCCGCGGGGTGACAGTTCACTGGCCGTCCCATCCGGGTTGAGAGCGTCAGCGATGACAAAGGCCACTCCTGGCTCCCAGGGAAGCATCGTGACGGTGCTCGGGTCCAGCTCAGTGATCAGGTCCGGGAGCCCGGTCGACATGATCTCGTGGCCATCGAGCACGCCACCCTGGGTCGTAGTAACCCACACGCCCTGGCAGAATGCGGGGCTCTTCGTCTTTTCCAACTGGCTGACAAGCAGGTCTTTCGACCGAGTTATCCCGAGGATGTCGGCAAACACCAGCCGCACAACGTCGACGTTTTCCGAGTCGAGTTGGGCTCGTAGTGCAGAAAGATCGGTAGCCATAGTGTCCTTCCGACGAGATCGTTCGGCTATGAACGATTAGTGCGATACTAGACCGATGAGGGCCTTGTTCGTCCAGCACGATCACGTGAGTCCGACCGGACCTGTCTCTGATCGACTTCGCGAACGGGGCTTCCAGGTCGATGAGATCCTGGTGGTCGAACAGCGGAACTTCACGACACCGAATGTCGCATTCGAATTTCCGGACATCGACGGGTACGACGTGATTGTTCCCATGGGCGCGCCGTGGGGAGCATGGGATGACGCGTGCATCGGCAACTGGCTGTTGCCCGAGATCGCCTGGATACGGGCGGCGATCGATCGCGACATCCCGGTGCTCGGAATATGTTTCGGCGGTCAGCTCATGGCGCGAGCGCTGGGGGGCACGGTGACCAGGGCTCCTAAAGCCGAGATCGGCTGGACCTCGCTGCACACGGACGACGCCAGTCTCGTGCCATCCGGTCCATGGTTCCAGTTCCACTACGACCGGTGGACTGTTCCTCCAGGGGCGACCGAGCTTGCACGCAACTCCGCGGCATCCCAGGCGTTCACCTTCGGTAGAAGTCTCGCGCTACAGTTCCACCCTGAGTTGACCGCGAAAACCCTCCAGGGCTGGCTGGACGAGGGTGGGCAGTCCGAGGTCGTTGCGGACGGCCAGGATCCACACCTGCTGCTGGAGCATACCCGGGCAGAAGAACCGCTGGCGATCGCGCGTACCGTCTGTTTGGTTGACGCGTTTGTCGACCGGATTGCGCTGCTGGGCGCCTAACGCAGGCTCTGGAGTATCTCAATCACCCGCGCGGGGTCCGTCGCCGGGTTCACGAAGGCCAGCCGTAGCACGGTGCGATTGCGCCAGGTGGTCGGAATGCAGAACAGAGTCCCCTGCTCAGCAGTCTGCCTCGACCACTGCGCATAGTCGGCCGGTGACCAGCCGGGCCGGTCAAACAGCACGATGGACAGCTCTGGCTCGCAGACCAATCGCAGGTGATCCGAGGTTCGAATTGCGTCGGCCACGATACGGGATGAGGTGAGTGACGACTCGACAGCGTCCCGGTACCTGTCTGTGCCGTGAGTCGCAAGGCTGAACCAGAACGGGAGACCTCTCGCGCGACGCGTGAGCTGCAGAGCCATGTCGCTGGGGTTCCAGGACTCACGGTCGACATGATCGAGGTAGCTTGCATGCTGCGAATGCACTGATCGAGCCAGCTCCGGCTCGCGGTAGACGAGGGCGCAGCAGTCGTACGGTGCGAAGAGCCACTTATGAGGGTCGACGATAAAGCTGTCTGCCTGTTCGATGCCGTCAAACAGGTGTCGAACACTCGGTGCGGCAAGCCCAGCACCGCCATAGGCGCCGTCGACGTGCATCCACGCGCCAAATTCATGGGCGACAGCAGCGATGTCGGCAAGATCGTCGACCACGCCCTCGTTCGTCGTCCCCGCCGAGGCAACGACGGCGAATACTTCCGGATTGCCAAACAGGGTCGCCCGCAGGGCCGCTCCCGTGAGGTGACCCCTGGCGTCGACCGGCACGGAGACCACCTCGACGTCGAGGGCCTTCGCCGCCGACGCGATCGAGGAGTGCGCCGTAGCCGCGCACGCGAGCTTCCATCCCCCTGCCGGCCGTGCGCCCCGGCGCGTTCGGGCGGTCTCCCGAGCCGTCATCAGGGCAGACAGGTTTCCCGACGTCCCCCCGGAGACGAAGGTGCCACCCGAGGTGACGGGCCAGCCCAGGAGTCTCGTGATCCACGCAAGGGCGTCATTCTCCGCATGGATGGCGCCCGCACCGGCCTCCCAGAGACCACCAAAAATGTTTGCGGCGCTCGTGACGAAGTCGAAAGCGACGGCGGCGCGGGTGGGAGCGGCGGCGATATAGGCGAGGTTGTATGGATCGTCCTGCGATCTGGTCGCGGGTTCGAGAACCTCCCGGAACACCCGCAACGCCTGTTCCCCACCAATCCCCTCAGGGGTAACGGTCGGTCCGGCTGCCGCCGCGAGTGCGGACGCCGAGCGAGCGGTGGAGAGCGGATCGGTATGACGCACCACCCGCTGGGCTGCCCAGTTTATGGCCGCCTGCACGACAGCAGACTCGTCTCCCCAGACCGGATGGGAGTCGGCGAGAGCGTCGTCGACAGTCATGCCGTCTCGACCCGCACGGGGAATCGTTTGATGCCGTTGACGAAGTTGCTGCGGAGCCTTGACGCCTCGCCGGTTGCCGCAATCGCGCTGATCCGAGGGAGCAGGCTCTCGAACATGACGCGGATCTCAAGGCGTGCCAGCGCGTTACCCAGGCACATATGCGGCCCGCCACGGCCGAACGCCATGTGCTCGTTCGGGCTGCGGGTGACATCCATCTCATAGGGATTGGCGAACACCGCCGGGTCCCTGTTGCCTGCGGCGAACCACGTAACCACCTTGTCGCCCTGCTTTATCGCCTGACCATTGATCTCGGTGTCTCGGGTCGCGGTGCGTCGAAAGTGGTACACGGGGCTGGCGAGCCTGAGAAACTCCTCGACCGCCCACGGAATGAGCTCCGGCCGCTCCTGTAGCAGCGCGAGTTGGGTAGGGTTCTGCATCAGGTATCGCATCGAATGCGTGATGGTGTGACGGGTGGTCTCGTTGCCGGCCACGACGAGCAGGAGGAAATAGCTGTTGAAATCCCGCTCCGACAGGGGGATGCCGTCTTCCGGCACCTGGTTGACCAGTCGCGATACGAGGTCGGTACGTTCAGTTCCCCTGCGCTGCCCGGCGAGGTGACGGCCGTACTCGAACACCTCAAGCGCCGCAGGAGACCGAAACGGAAGCAGCCGGTACTTTTCACTCTCCTCCGAGTCGGCGAGCACGTCGGTGTGCTCGGGATCGGTGTTTCCGACCATCCGATTGCCCCAGTCGATGAGCTTGTAGATGTCGGCGTCGGGGACGTCGAGCATGCGG
>NZ_JANLVV010000251.1:0-3879 GCF_031364185.1 Salinibacterium sp.
TCCGGCTACCTGCATCCGAAACCGGATGCCGCGATCGGCGAGACCATCGCCGGCGAATCGCACGCGTGGGTGGAGTGGTTCTGCGGCGGGCAGTGGCGCGGGTTCGATCCGACCAACCTCATCGATATCGGTGACCGCCACGTGCTGGTGGGCCGCGGTCGCGACTACAACGATGTGCCCCCGCTGCGCGGCGTGTACGCTGGTCCGTTCGGGTCGTCGCTCTTCGTGAAGGTGGAGATCACGCGCGAGGCGTAGCCGCGCTGTCGTCGTCGACCCTGGCCCGCGCGGCAGCGCGGGCTCGCTCCCGTCCGTGCTGCCGCCTCGACTCGTCGGCTCGGGTTCCTTCGCGCCACCGCGGCACCGCGGCGACTCTCAACCTCGCCGTTCCCCAACCTCGCGATCATGCTGAATTCGTCGAGAACGCTCAGATTGCTGCTACCCGACGGCGTTAGCGCCATTTTGAGCAGTCTCGGCGGTCGCTTGGTCATGCTTTCTCGAGTGCACTCGCTCGCGCAAACTCCGGCCAACCTGCTCCGGCTCACGTACCTCCGACCAACCTGCTCCGACCCGCCTACTCCGACCCACGTTCGGCCACGCCCGCCCCGAGAGCGCTACTCCACCCCCACCCCGCCTCGCGCCCTCGCCCTGCACCGAGAACGCCACTTCTGCTGCCTGATCAGCGGTTAATGCAGCAGAAGTGGCGTTCTCGGTGATCCCGGGCGCGCCGAGGTCAGCTCGTGCGGCCCGCGGTCGCGGCGACGATGGCGATCTCGCGGGTGGCGAGGTCGCGCGGCTTCTCGGGGTCGGTGGTGGCGGCGGCGCTGGTGCCCTCGGGGCCGGCAGGGAGAAGGGCGACCTCGGTGGTGGTAGCGGTGGTGGCGATCTCAGCGGCGGGGAGGGCGGCGGCGTTGCGGTGTCGCCTCGCGCGCAGCATCCACACCCCTGCGATCGCTGCTGCGAGGATGCCCGAGAAGGCCCCGATTCCGAGCGACCAGCGGGGGCCGAACTCGTTGGCGACCCAGCCGACTGCGGGCGCACCGAGCGGCGTTCCTCCGGCAAAGATCGCCATGTAGAGCGCCATCACGCGGCCGCGCATCGCGGGCTCTGTGGTGGTCTGAACGTAGGCGTTGGCCGTGTTCATCATCGTGAGGGATGCCGCGCCGACGATCACGAGGGCCGCTGCGAACAGCCCGTAGTTCGGGGCCAGCGCCGCGAGCACACAGATCGCGCCGAATGCTGCGGAGGCGACGATGATGACCCCCAGGCGGACCCGCTCGCGGCGGGCGGCGAGCAGGGAACCGATGATGGCACCCACCGCCATGATCGACGAGAGAAAACCGAACTCGGTGGCGCCAAGGCCAAACTCCACGGTCGACATCGTGGAGATGAAGATGGGGAAGTTGAAGCCGAAGGTTCCCACGAGGAACACCATGACGAGCACCACGAGGATGTCACCCCGAGAGGAGACGTAGCGCAGGCCATCCCGAATCTGGCCCTTCGCCCTGGCAAGTCGCGGGGCGGCGACGAGCTGGCCGCGTCGGATGAACGCCAGCGACAGCAGCACGGCGGCAAAGGAGATGCCGTTGACGATGAACACCGGGCCCGAGCCGATCCACGCGATCAGTACACCGGCGACGGCCGGGCCGATGAGACGCGCGCTCTGGAACGAGGTGGCGTTGAGCGCGACCGCGTTGGAGAGGTCGGCGTCGGTGACCAGCTCGGAGACGAAGGCCTGGCGCACCGGCGCATCGATCGCGGTGGCGATGCCGAGTAGTAGCGCAAAGGCGTACACCTGCCAGAGCTGCGCCTGACCGGAGATCACGAGCACGCCCATGCCGAGGGCGAGCACGCACTGGCTCACCTGGGTCCACATCAGCACACGGCGCCGGTCGAAGCGGTCGGCGATCAAGCCCGAGACGGGCATGAGTAGCAGGATGGGCCCGAACTGCAGCGCCATGGTGATGCCGAGAGCCACCGCATCGCGATCGGTCAGCTCGGTCAGCACGATCCAGTCCTGGGCGGTGCGCTGCATCCACGCGCCGGTGTTCGAGACCAGCGCGCCAGCGAACCACAGCCGGTAGTTGAAGATTTTCATCGAGCGGAACATCGCACTCACGAGTCGGCGAGCTCTCGCAGGATCGGTGCGGCAGCGGCGAGGGTGGCTTGCTGCTCTTCGGGGAGGGAGTCGAGCCGCTGGGCGAACCAGGCTGCCCGCCTGCGCCTGGTTTCTCTCGCGATCTCGAGGCCGGCATCCGTGGCCTCAATCACGACTTTGCGGGCGTCATGGGGGGAGGTGCTGCGGGTCACGAGGCTCGCCTCGACGAGGGCATTGACAGTGCGATTCATGGATGGCGGGCTCACGCGCTCGTGCTCGCTTAGCGAACCGAGGGTCTGCGCACCCTCCTTCCACAGCACGAACAACACCGAGAGCTGGCCGTCGCTGACGTCATCGCCAGCTCGCTCCAGGCGCATTCGTCGTACCAGACGCATGAGGGCAATGCGGAGTTCATCATCCAGTGCTTCCATCATTATCTTTAGCATAGCGAATTAGTTAGGCTAAGGATAATCTCGCGATGACGAGTTACCTCTACGATGAAATCGAGCGAGGAGCCTCTGTGCCGAAATTCACTGTCATTCGCAGCGACGCGACCTATGTTGATGCGCGGGGCGTCACGATCCACTATTACGTGTGGAAGGCGGCCACGCCGAGGGGAGTCGTCCAGCTTGCCCACGGTATCGGTGAGCATGCGTTGCGCTACGAAAATCTTGCGCAGGCACTCGTGACGGCGGGGTACACCGTGTACGCCGACGACCACCGTGGCCACGGCGCCACCGGCATGGAGCAGTACAAGGGCGACACGGCCCACCTCGGCCGGCTTGGGGTCGGCGGTCTTCGTGCGACGGTCGAGGCCGTTCGCCAGCTCTCGGGCATCGCGCGCGGGGAGAACCCGGGCATCCCCCTGGTGCTGCTCGGGCATTCCTGGGGCTCGCTCATGGTGCAGAAGATCCTCAATGCGCATTCGGCCGACTACGACGCCGTGGTGCTCACCGGCACGGCTTACCGCACGCCGAAGTTCATGAACGGTGGCGACCTCGCGGCGAAGCACCGGCACCTCGGGCCGACGGGCTACGACTGGCTGTCGCGCGATCCTGTGATCCTGCAGGCATTTGTGGATGACCCGCTCACGTTCGACGCAAAGGTACTCAAGTTGTTCGGGCTTGCCGACGGCCTGCGCCTCTACGGTCGCCCGGCGAAGAACCTCGAGCGCGACATCCCGCTGCTCATCATGATCGGAAGCGACGACTCGCTCGGTGGAGAGAAGAGTGTCGAGAAGCTTGCGGATGCTTACATCCGTCGATCGAAGCTGTCGGATGTCATGGCCGTCGTGTACCCGGATGCCCGTCACGAGATCTTCAACGAGACCAACCGTGAAGAGGTCTTCGCTGACCTGGTCGCCTGGCTGGACGCTCGCCTGCCCGCCTGAGCAGCACCGCCGCACGCTCATCGCGGCTGCACAAACGGCCCCGCGCCCGCCCAACTGAAGGAGATATCCGCCGCCACGCCGCTACTCAGGCTGGGATGACGACAGATCGCCGGGATCTCCTTCATTTGGCAACGGACGCGAAACGCCCGCCGCCCGCCGGTTAGGCTTGAGGCATGCACGGTGAGTTCAAGGTTCCCGGGGGCAAGCTGGTCGTGGTCGACCTTGAGGTCGAGAACGGTCTGATCGCGTCATTCCGGCTGGCAGGCGACTTCTTCCTCGAGCCCGATGGCGCGATCGACAGTATCATCGAAGCCTTCAACGGCATGCCCGCCAGCTCTGAGGCCGCCGCCTTCGCGAAGGCCATCACCACCGCCCTGCCCGCAGGTGCGCTGCT
>NZ_JANLVV010000254.1:0-1131 GCF_031364185.1 Salinibacterium sp.
ACCGCTGTCACTGGCCAGTCTCAGGATCGCACCGGGACACACGAGCTGCTGCGCCGTGGGCACGGGGGTGATGAGCGTGTCGGGCGCCGAGACCTGCACGGTGGGCAGCGGCAGCACCATGGATGCCGCGATCGTCACGGCGGCGACGCCGATGCCGACCAGTCCGACCGCTGCCCGGCCTCCCGCGGCCGCAACGCCGCGAAGGGTGAACGGGCGCCGCCTCGAGGTCTCGAGCTCGTCCTGCTCGGGGAACGGCTCGTCCCTGCTGAACTGCTCGCCCGAGGGCTCCTCCTGCGCTCCGATGTTCTCGCTCATGCCGGCCCCTCCACGGAATCGACGGCGACCGCGGCGCCGGCCTGGGCGGCGCGCACCCGACGGCGCCGGGTCGTCGGGATTGCCAGCAACAGGGTAAGGCCGAACACCACGGCCTGGCCGATAATAATCCCCTGGCCGATCTGGGTCTCGAGAGGCCCAGGTCCCGTCGGGGCCGATCCGTCGGAGAGCGCGCCGTAGTTCCACAGGAACCCCTGGGCAGTAGAACCGATGGGGGTGAGGATGCGGTTGCCGTCGAGGGCATCCGCGACACGCTGCCGGGTCTGCGCTGCGCTGTCCGTCGTCGCATTCGGCAGTAGCACAAACGCGATTTGCAGGTCATCCAGCTCCCCCGCGATGTCGAAACCGCTGCGCGAGGCGAGGTTACCGGCGAGCGTGGCGATGCGGTCATCCACTCTGCTGAGTGCGGTATCGGTCGCGGCCAGCGTGCTCTGCTCGTCGAGGGCGGTGCCGAGCCCCCGGTGCAGCGTCGTCGCGATACCGCCGCCGGGCTGGGCCGTGAGTTGGAGCGTGCCGAGGTCCGGTCGCGATGCCGCCTCAGCGGACGCGAAGGCGGGGAGCATCCTGCCGTTGCTCGCGCTGACCTCCATCGTGCCGGTCGCGGCGACCGTGAGCAGTGGCACGGCGAGGGCGACGAGGGCGACAGCAGTGACCAGCGCCGGGGCCGTCGCCGCTGTGCGCAGGCCGTCGAGACTGGCCACCATCGCTCCGACGAGACCGAGCCAGTAGAGGCTGAGCGCAGAGCCGGCCCAGATCGCCGTGCTCGTGGAGCCGATGAGGGTCACAGAGAGGTGCGCC
>NZ_JANLVV010000255.1:0-1131 GCF_031364185.1 Salinibacterium sp.
ACCGCTGTCACTGGCCAGTCTCAGGATCGCACCGGGACACACGAGCTGCTGCGCCGTGGGCACGGGGGTGATGAGCGTGTCGGGCGCCGAGACCTGCACGGTGGGCAGCGGCAGCACCATGGATGCCGCGATCGTCACGGCAGCAACGCCGATGCCGACCAGACCGACCGCTGCCCGGCCTCCCGCGGCCGCGACCGCGCGTATGGTGAGCGGGTGCCGCCTCGAGGTCTCGAGCTCGTCCTGCTCGGGAAACGGCTCATCCCTGCTGAACTGCTCGCCCGAGGGCTCCTCCTGCGCTCCAATGTTGTCGCTCATGCCGGACCCTCCCCCGTGACGTCCGCGATCGCAGCGCTGGCCTGGGCGGCGCGCACCCGACGGCGCCTGGTGGTCGGGATGGCCAGCAACAGGGTAAGGCCGAACACCACGGCCTGGCCGATAACAATCCCCTGGCCGAGCGGGGTCTCGAGAGGCCTGGGTCCCGTCGGGGCCGAGCCCTCGGAGAGCCCGCCGTAGTTCCACAGGAACCCCTGGGCCGTAGCGCCGATAGGGGTGAGGATGCGGTTGCCGTCGAGGGCATCCGCGATACGCTGCCGGGTCTGCACTGCGACATCCCCCGTCGCGTTCGGCAGCAGCACGAACGCGATCTGCAGGTCATCCAGCTCACCCCCGATGTCGAAACCGCTGCGAGAGGCGAGGTTGCCGGCGAGCGTGGCAATTCGCTTATCCACCGCGCTGAGTGCAGTGTCAGTCCCCGCCAGCGTGCTCTGCTCGTCGAGCGTGGTGCCGAGCCCCCGGTGTAACGTCGTCGCGATACCGCCGCCGGGCTGGGCCGTGAGTTGGAGCGTGCCGAGGTCCGGTCGGGATGCCGCCTCGGCGGACGCGAAGGCGGGGAGCATCCTGCCGTTGCTCGCGGTGACCTCCATCGCGCCGGTCGCAGCCACCGTGAGCAGAGGCACGGCCAGGGCGACGAGGGCGACAGCAGTGACCAGTGCCGGGGCCGTCGCCGCTGTGCGCAGGCCGTCGAGACTGGCCACCATCGCTCCGACGAGACCGAGCCAGTAGAGGCTGAGCGCAGAGCCGGCCCAGATCGCCGTGCTCGTGGAGCCGATGAGGGTCACAGAGAGGTGCGCC
>NZ_JANLVV010000366.1:0-4728 GCF_031364185.1 Salinibacterium sp.
ATGCGAATGGCCTGCATCGGGCACACGTCGACGGCCGATTCCACGTTGGCGCGTTCCGAGTCGTCTGCCTCGGCAAGGTACTCGAGCTTGTCGTCATCGTTCAGGTGGAAGATTTTCGGTGCCTCAAACACGCACTGCCCATAGTGCTGGCATAGAAGCATGTCGACAGCGATGGTGATCACGGCGTCTCCTCGACAGTTGATGGATAGAGGTCACGGGACGGCGTGCGGATGCCGCGGTACTCCCAGTCCCCCCCCAGCGCAGTCGAGATGACCTCTTCGCTCTCGGTGGGCTGGGCGCCGACGTCCGTGCGGATGGCGACGGGTCCAGGGACGACATGGTTGCTGAGCGTGCCCAGCCCCTCGACCTCCACCTCGACGACGTCGCCGGGTTCCACGGGTCGGGAGAAGGCGGGCGTGCCCGAGAACAGCATGTCGCCCGGGTTCAGGGTGATGGTGCGGGCAATGTCGGCCACCAGGTAGTTCATGTCCCACTTCATCGCCGCGGTGTTGTCATCCTGGCGCACCACGCCGTTCACCAGCGTGCGCAGTTGCTTGCCGCGGAAGTCCCAGTCGGTGACCAACCCGGGCCCGACGGGGGCAAGCGTGTCGCTGCCCTTGACACGCAGCATCGATCCGGCGTCGGTGTCGCGAAAGTCGTGCAATCCGAAGTCGTTGCCGATCGTGTACCCCGCGATGTAGTCGCCCGCTTCGTGTGGTGAGACGTTGCGACAGGTGCGACCGATCACGATGACGATCTCACCCTCGAAGTTCAGCCACTTGCAGCCTTCCGGCCGCACCACGGCGCCGCGGTGGCTGTTGAGCGCCGACACCGGCTTCTGGAAATAGGTGGGCGCATCGGGAAGCTTTGTCATGAACTCCTCGGTGCGGCTCGCATAGTTGAGGTGCACCGCGATGATCTTGCTCGGCACGGCCGGGGCAAGATGGTGGGCTTCGGATTCCGCGATCTCACGACCGTCGGCGGCGACCAGTGCGTCACCGCGCACCGTGACCTCGGTCACGACGCCCCCGAGAAGGATTCTGCGTACCTCAGTCACGGGAGAGTGTCAGATCCTTCGCGGCCGGAAAGCCGCCCTTGGGCTTCGGAAACCAGACGTGCACCTGCCCTGTGCCGATGGAATTCTCGTATTCGCTGTACATAATCCCGGGCGCGGTGCACGCCTCTTCACCAATGGCCCCGATGGTAAGCAGCCAGTGCCCGAACATGGCCTCGGGCCGCACTTTGTGAAACGCGGGCATCGTCTCCAGCACCTTCGTGTGATCGCCGGCGGTGAACCATTCGAGTCGTTCATAGTCGGCGGCGCGGGCGGCATCCGAAAAGATATGCGCCGGATCGCTCATCTCGTGTTTGCGCAGTTCGCGCAGCTTGAAGAAGGTGTGTGACAACGCGCCGGAGGCGAGCAGGATGACGCGGCGATCGCTCCTGGCAATTGCCTCGCCTATCGCGCGACCCGCCCGCAGGAAGTCCTCGTCCGTCGCCGTCTGGCACACGCTCACGCTCAGCCATTTCTTGTCAGGAAGGCCCTCGCCGAGGAACTTCCAGAGGTTGATGGTGGCGTACATGACGGGAAGATCCGGGTCGTCGATAGCGGTGATCCACGTGCCGTTCTTCTCGTCCTGTTCGGCAATGAGGTGAGCCAGTTCCGGGTCGCCGTGATAGTCGAAGGGCACGCCATGCATGCCACGGGGAAGTTCTTCAGAGGTAAACAGGCCGTGCCGACGATCATGCGAGGTGACGATGAATTCGACGGTGGATGCCCAGTGACTGTCGAGCACGATCACCGTGTCGTAGTCGTCTGATTCGAACACGTCCTTGCGCAACTGCTCAAGCCCGGCGACCAGGGTGATGTCACTGCCCTCGTTCAGGGCGATTCGCACATCCTTCGGGAGCATGATTGTGGGGACGTGGGCGATGAGACCCACCCCGACTACTTCACCCATCTGCTATTCCTTCCATCCCGTGGGGGCAACGACCGTGTTCTTCACGTCCGCATAGAAATCGAATGACCAGGTGCCGCCCTCGCGACCGATTCCCGACTTGCGGGAACCGCCGAATGGCGCTCTCAGGTCTCTGACGAAGAAGCAGTTCACCCAGATCGTCCCCGCAACGAGCTGCCTGGTGACCGCCTCGGAGTGGCTACGGTCGCCCGACACGACGACCGCGGCCAAGCCGAACTCCGTTCCGTTTGCCAGCCGGACTGCCTCGTCGTCCGTTGAGAATCTCTGCATGGTGAGTACGGGGCCGAACACTTCCTGGGTGACGATTTCGCTGTTCGGCGCCGGACTCGTAATGAGGGTCGGGCAGAAGTACAGGCCGCCGAGGTCATCATTCGGCGTGCCGCCCATGGCGATTTCGGCGCCGTCGGACCTCGCCCTGTCGACGAAACCTCTCACCCGTTCGAAGTGCTGTTGATGGATCTGAGGGCCGATGTCGGTCAATGGATCACGTGGATCACCCTGTCGAAGCAGAGCGGCCTTCGCGGTGAATGCCGCGACGAACGCCTCGGCGATGCGCTCGTGAACCAGCAGGCGGGTGCCAGACAGGCACACCTGGCCGGCATTGTCGTACTGTTCGACAGCGAGGGATGCCGCAAGCTCGAGATCAGCGTCGTCGAGCACGATAAATGGGCTCTTACCGCCAAGCTCGAAGCTCACCGGGGTGAGGTTGTCTGCCGCCGCTCGAGCAATCTTCCTCGCCGTCGGCACCGAGCCGGTGAAGGAAATCCGGCTGAGGCCCGGATGGGCTGCCAGCGCGGCACCCGCCTCCGATCCGAAGCCCTGAACGACGTTGAATACGCCCGCGGGCATGCCCGCCTCCAGCGTGAGGTCGGCAAAGAGCGATGCCGTGAGCGGGGTCCACTCTGCGGGCTTGAGAACTACGGTGTCGCCTGCCGCGAGGGCCGGACCGATCTTCCACGTCGCCAGCATGAGGGGAGCGTTCCACGGCGTGATCAGGCCAGCCACGCCCGAGGGATCCCAGCTCACATGATTGGTGTGGCCGCGCGTATCGAAATCGGGATGGCCCAGGTCGGTGATCGCGTAATGAGCAAAGAACCGAAGATTATGGGCCACTCGTGGCATGACACCACGGAGATGACTGCGAAGCAATGCTCCGTTGTCCATGGTCTCGACATTCGCGAAGGCGTCGGTTCGCTCGTCGACCAGGTCTGCCAGCCGATTCAGGATGGCGCCGCGCTGCTCGCGAGTCATCGCCGCCCAGGCGGGGAAGGCCGCGCGCGCGGCGTCCACCGCCTGGTCGACCTCAGCCTGGCCCCCACGCGCGATATCACCGAGAAAACTTCCGTCGATGGGGGAGCTATTGGGATAGGTATCAGGGGATGACACTCGTTCGCCGCCGATGAAGTGACGGGTATCGACGCTAACGCCAGCAACATCCACATACGTCATGGTTCACCGCTCCCGTCGCTCGCCCTTAAGTCGTTCGGATACTAATGATTTACCGTACAGGATGAGTGTGCCCGAGACCAAGCATCGGCCGCGGAATTAGCCGGTGCGTTCGACGCCCGCCGTGATGAGCCTCAGCATCTCGGCGAGTTCGTCCCGGCGGGCCGGATCGACTGGGCCGGCGATGTGCTGCTCCTGGAGATTAAAAGCCGGGAACAGGTCGGCCATCAGGCTTCGACCCGCCGGTGTAAGGCGCACCACCACCAGGCGACCATCGATCTCGCTGCGCTCGCGGGCGAGCCATCCTCGCACCTCCAGAGTGGAGAGCACACCCGTCAACGTGGCCTTAGAGAATCCACCCTCGAGAGCAATCTGCCGCGTTTCTATGGGCTCCCAGATCCAGGTGACCCAGAGCACCACAAATGCCGTCCACGACAGGTTGTTCTGTGCCAGAACCGTGCGCTCAAAGTGGTTCCGTACCGCGGTCGCGGCCCTGAACAGATTAGACGCCACCGCCATGGCGGAGTAGTCGAGGGGGAGCTTACCGAGCTTCGACTCGACCTGTCGTTCTGTTTCCGCCAGCGTGTGTGGCCCGGCCATCGTGGCCCCCTTCCGCGCTCCGGTTTCTGTCACTCTATCGCCCGTCGGTACTACTATCTTGTTCGTATCCAAACAATTTCGCCATCAATAAACGCGAGTGGAGGAACGAGATGACCTCAGTGTCGAATGTCACTCTTGCAGACCTTGATTTATTCGAGACCGGCGACCCCTGGTCGGCATTCGATGATTTGCGAGCACACGCACCGGTGCATTGGGATCGCGAGGATGCACCGAACCACGGATTCTGGTCGCTCACGAGATATCACGACATCGTGGGTGTGTTGCGTGATACCGAGACCTTCTCGAGCGAGCGCGGCACCGTCAATCTCGAGGAGCTCGATGACGAGCAGATCGAGGCTCGCAAATCGATGCTGGAGACCGACGGCACCCGTCATCGCTCCCTGCGACGGCTGATGCAAGGCGAGTTCACCCCGAGAGCCGTTTCCGGCTACGAGACCTTCCTTCGTGGCCTGACGGCCAGGACCCTGGATGCCGCATTCTCTCTGGGCGAGTTCGACTTCGTTGCCGAGGTGGCCGCAGACTTCCCGATCCGGGTGCTTGCCCGCATGCTCGACGTCCCCGACGCCGACATCTACAAGCTCATCGACTGGGGCAATCGGATGGTCGGAAACACCGATCCCGAGCACACCGACGTGCTCGCCGACTCGGAGGAGAGTGAAAAGTACCGGCTGCTTCCGTTTCG
>NZ_JANLVV010000384.1:0-1410 GCF_031364185.1 Salinibacterium sp.
TTGTTGTATCGAAGTCATGTTCGAATTGTAGCCCAGTGGTGTCGATAATACTAGTATTTGTGTTCGATTTCTGCTATCCTTGGGCATGGCCCGGATCAGCTCTGTCAGCGACACGATCATCGTGTTGCCCATCGTGTTGCCCATCGTGTTGCCGTCGGTGGCGGGGGTCGGCGATCTGGCTGATGTGCAGTTGTTGGCGTTACAGAGCGAGTTGGGTGCGGCCCGTCGGCGGGTGGATGCCAGTTCTGCCGTGATCGCCTGCGAGATAGCTCGACGATCCGATCGTGCCCTCGGCCAGCAGGGGCTTGCGGCACGCACGGGTCTGTCGTCGCCTGAGAAAGTGATCCAGAAGCTCACGGGAGTCAGCTTCTCCGATGCTCGCGCCATGATCACCGCCGGGACAGCTCTCGACTCGGTGCACAGCGGCGAATCCGGGTGGCTTACCACCGTGGCTGGCGCGGTCACCGACGGCACCCTGTCGGTAGCCGGCGCTGCGGCCATCATGAGTGGGTTGGGTAAGCCTTCCGAGACGGTCACCGGTGCCGATCTAGGTGCTGTTGCCACCGTGCTGGTTTCCCGCGCGGGCGCTTCCACGGGTATCGGTGCGGCGGCACCGGAAGACATCGCCAAAGCCGCTCGCACCGCCCGGGCCCAGCTCGACTTGGGTTCGGTGGCTGACCTGGAGGCACACCGCCTATCGAAGCGTTCCCTGACCTGGTTTCAGAACTCCGACGGCATGACCAGGCTGAGCGCACTACTTGACCCGGAATCCGCTGCTGTTATCGTCGGCGCTCTTGCCACCGCCCTGTCACCGCGCCGCGGCGGGCCACGATTTATCGACCCCGCCGACGTGCAGCGGGCCAAGAGCATGCTTGATGACCCCCGCAGCAACAACCAACTCGCCCTCGACACCCTCGTCGACATCGTCCAACTCGCCACCCGCGCCGCCGACGCCCCCACTATCTTTGGCCAGAAATCTCCCGCCGTGCGGGTGCACGTGCAGGCCGAGTCGCTGAAGACCGGCACCGGCATGGCGCACTTCGAGGGACAATCGGCGCTGGTCAGCATCCAGACCGCCGAACGACACATCTGCCTCACGGGGATGCTCCCCATCCTCTTCAACGGCAACACCGCTATCGATGTCGGGCGCACCCAACGACTACACAGCGTGCGTCAGAGAGCAGCACTGACCGCCCAATGGAACGGCTGCGCCTGGGACGAATGCGATAAACCCGCCCAATTCGTCGAAGCACACCACATCAACGCCTTCAACGGCACCAACACCACCCTCGCCAACGGCATCACCCTGTGCCGGTTCCACCACATGCAACTCCACGCCAACGGATGGACCATTCACGCCCGAAGCAACGGCACATACTGGCTAACACCACCCACCCACAACGGCGCGGC
>NZ_JANLVV010000388.1:0-1215 GCF_031364185.1 Salinibacterium sp.
GCGCGGGCTTTCTCGCGATGTACATCTTCGCCATTGCTCTGTCGTTCAACGGCATGGATCCAAACCTGGAACCCATCTTCTTTCCCACGGCGATGGGCATCCTGGTCGCCCTGATGTACCTGGTCGCCGGGGCAATCTGGCGCGCGATCCCGTCCATCGTGATGGGCGGAGCGATCCTCGTCGTGTCGCTGGTCGCGCCCTTCCTGGGGTATCCGAATCACTACCTCGTGTTCGCGATTGCCGGTGGCGGAGTGTTCTTCGGCGGGGCCATCTCGACCGCGCTGTACACGCGCGGCGGTCGGGATGGCCTGGCGGTGCGCTGATGATCGAGCTCGATCCGGTCATCCACGCCCAGGCGCGCCTGCGGATCGTGTCGGCGCTCGCCACTCTCGACCTGGGTGAGAGCATCACGTTTCCGAGGCTGCTCGAATTGCTCGACATGACCGCCGGCAACCTGTCAACGCACCTGCGCAAGCTCGAAGACGCCGAGTACGTCGAGGTCACCAAAGCGCATCAGGGCCGAACGCCCGTGACCTACCTCGAACTCTCGAAGGTCGGTCGGCGGGCGTTCGAGGACTACACCGAAGCCCTGCGGGCACTGCTGGGAGCCACACCATGACCGTACTTGCGAGCCTGACCGCTGTGTCACGCAGTTTCGGTGATGTCATCGCGCTGGATGATGTCACTCTCGACATCCGATCGGGGGAGATCCTTGGCCTGCTCGGTCCGAACGGCGCGGGAAAGAGCACGCTAATCTCGCTGCTGTCGGGCCGACGGCGCGCGACCACGGGAACCGTCAGCCTTTTCGGGGGCAGCCCGGCCGAGGCGCGCAATCGGCAACGGCTCGGGAGCACCCCCCAAGAAACGGCCCTGCCCGAGTCGCTCCGAGTAGGGGAGGTGATTGACTTCGTCGGCGCACACTTCGCCACGAGGGTATCGACGGCGCAACTCGCGGCGCAGTTCGGGCTCGCCGAGCTGATGAGGCGACAAACCGGTTCGCTCTCCGGCGGGCAGAAGCGTCGACTGAGCGTCGCGCTGGCCTTCGTGGGCAACCCCAGACTGGTGCTGCTGGATGAACCGACCACCGGTCTCGATGTCGATGCCCGCCGACTGCTGTGGTAGGCACTTCGCGAGCAGCACGATCGCGGTGTGACCATCGTCGTCACCAGCCACTATCTCGAAGAGATCGAGGCGCTTGCCGAACGGGTAGTGGTG
>NZ_JANLVV010000250.1:0-1294 GCF_031364185.1 Salinibacterium sp.
ACGGGCTTCGACTCTGACGCGTCGATGTCGCGCATCGGCAGCATGAACATGCAGTTGCACGGCGTCGAGAACCCCACCATCCAGCGCCGCGATTCGCTCGCCGAGGAGCACTTCGACGCGAGCATCGAGAGCTCCTACACGCTAGTGCTCGCGAATCCGCCATTCGCCGGCAGCCTCGACTACGAGACCACGGCGAAAGATCTGCTCACTGTGGTGAAGTCTAAGAAGACCGAGCTGCTGTTTCTGGCGCTCATGTTGCGCCTGCTCAAGAACGGTGGCCGTGCGGCGGTGATCGTTCCGGATGGCGTGCTGTTCGGGTCATCCACCGCTCATAAAGCTTTGCGCAGGATGCTCGTCGAAGAGCACAAACTCGATGCAGTGGTGAAGCTACCGAGCGGCGCCTTCAAGCCGTACACGGGTGTGTCGACGGCGATTCTGTTCTTCACCAAGACGAGCTCGGGTGGAACGGACAACGTCTGGTTCTACGAGGTGCAGGCCGACGGTTTTACGCTCGACGATAAGCGCACGCCGACCGAGGCGAACGATCTGCCGGATGTGCTGGCCCGCTGGCAGACTCTAACGGATGCCGACAGCCCCGAACTCGAGCGCCCGCGCACGGCGCAGTCATTTCTCGTGCCGAAAGACGAGATCGCGGCGCAGGGCTACGACCTCTCGCTGAACCGCTACAAGGAGGTGGTGCACGAGGAGGTCGAGCACCGAGACCCCGCCGTGATTCTCGCCGAACTCATGGACCTGGAGCGCGAGATCCAGGATGCGACGGCCGCCCTGGCACGGTCCCTCGCGTGAGCTGGCCGACGGTCAAGCTCGGTGACGTTGTTGAGCTTCAAGCCGGGATCGGATTTCCCCCATCGCTTCAAGGTCGTACTCACGGAGAGTTTCCTTTCGCGAAGGTCGGCGACATCTCGTCTGTCGCGCGGGCTGGCTTGGGTGATCTTCGAGGAGCCCGGAATTACGTCTCAAGGGAAGACATAGCCAGCCTCAGAGCTCGGATCGTGCCGGTTGGAAGCACACTGTTTGCGAAGATTGGCGAGGCCATAAGTCAAAACTTCCGAGTATTGTCCGGCGTCGCGTGTCTCATCGATAACAACGCAATGGCCGCGATACCGCAGGTGCGGATTGACTCTCGCTTCTTATACAGATTTCTTCAGACAGTTGATATGTATGCGATCGCCTCGTCGACGGCTGTTCCGTCGCTGAGAAAGACCGATCTTGCGCTCATTCCAGTCCCCCTCCCACCCCTCCCCGAGCAGCGCCGAATCGCATCCATCCTCGA
>NZ_JANLVV010000066.1:0-5853 GCF_031364185.1 Salinibacterium sp.
GGGTTGCCGCGCAGAACGTTAACGCCGATGACGGCCAGCCAGACCGCAGCGATCGCGGTCAGGACGGTCAGCGCCACGGCACTGGCGTAGGAGTCGGGGGTCGCAACGATCAGCTCGATCACGAGGTATCCAATAGCAACCACAAGGAGGGCGCACTGGGCAAAAGTCAACACGGCAAGAGCGACCACGAAAGGGTGCCGGGCAGACACGCCGCGCTCATCACTCACAACGTCGTCCAATACACAACCATTGATTTGCACCTATCGATATGAGAGTCTATATGAGGTTGATTTCCAGCTCCCAGCGTTGCGAGCGGGTCCCCAAAATCTCGAACCCGATGATCCGGGTCAGTACCAGGCATTCGACATACCAGACACACAACGTTCGGAATCTCGTGCCTGTCACCGGCCCCCGCGGTCATCCCCCGCACGCACTGAAGGAGTACCACTATGGATTGGCGCGACAAAGCTGCCTGCCTCACCGCAGACCCTGAACTTTTCTTCCCGGTCGGGAACACCGGGCCAGCGGTCGACCAGATCGACAAGGCGAAGGCGGTCTGCGGCCGTTGCTCGGTGACCGAGATGTGCCTCCAGTACGCGCTCGACACGTCGCAGGATTCTGGAGTCTGGGGCGGCCTCAGCGAAGATGAGCGCCGCGCCCTCAAGCGCCGTGCGGCCCGCGCGCGTCGCGCTTCCTAATCCCGCACCCGCGCGCTTTGAGGGCCCGCTAGCGCCTACTCGTCCGGCAGAGCCATCAGCATCTACCAATGTCAGCTCGATGGTCCGCTGGCTCGGCTGATTACTTACGGTTGAGCCACGTCAGCGGAACTTCGATGGTCACTTCGGTGCCACTGCCCACTAGTGTGTGCCAATCAATTGTTCCGCTGAGTTCGCCCTGAATGAGCGTGCGTACGATCTGGGTTCCCAGGCCGGAGCCGACCTTGCCTTCGGCGAGGCCAACCCCATTGTCGCGCACCTTCACGCTGAGCTTCTCATCGGTGCGTTTGGCGACGATCTCCACCTCGCCGTCGGCCCGGCCGGCCAGCCCATGCTCAACGGCGTTTGTCACCAGCTCGGTGAGCGCAAGCGCGAGCGGGGTGGCATACTCGCTCGGCAGGTTGCCGAAACTGCCGGTCGACTTTGGACGCACCGTCGTGCTGTGACTCGACGCGACCTCGGCGATCAGCATCAACACCCGGTCGAACACCACATCAAAGTCGACATCCTGATTGAGCCCCTCCGAGAGGGTGTCGTGCACCACGGCGATGGCGGCGACCCGGCGCATCGCCTGTCCAAGGGCATCCCTTGCCACGTCTGAGTGGGTGCGCCTGGCCTGGATTCGGAGCAGGGATGCCACGGTCTGCAGATTGTTCTTGACCCGGTGGTGAATCTCGCGGATCGTGGCATCCTTCGTAATGAGCTCGCGCTCCTGATGCCGAACCTCGGTCACGTCGCGGCACAGGACGATCGCGCCTACGCGCTCCCCGCGGTTGCGAATCGGGATTGCCCGGAGCGACACCGTGACCCCGCGGGTCTCAATGTCGGTGCGCCAGGGGGCCCTGCCCGTGACGACGAGCGGGAGCGATTCATCAACGGTGAGCTGACCGCTGATCAGACCCGTCGTGACCTCGGCGAGCGACTCCCCCTCAAGCTCACCCGCGAACCCGATTCGGTTAAATGCCGACAGGGCATTGGGGCTCGCGAAGGTGACAGTGCCATCCACATCAAGCCTGATCAGGCCGTCGGATGCGCGGGGCGCGCCGCGGCGTGGCCCGCTCGGTGCGCCCAGGTCGGGAAAGTCTCCCGAGGCGATCATCGCGAACAGGTCGTTGGCGCAATCGTTGAACGTGAGCTCCTGGCGGCTGGGGGTCCGCGCCTCACTCAGGTTGGTGTGGCGGGTAATGACGGCGATCGGAAGGTCTGTCGTCTGTTTGCCACTCGGGGTGAGTCTTCGCAGAACAGGCACAGCCCGCACGCGGGTGGGCGTCTCCTCGTACCAGTCGGGCGCGGCGGTATCGATGATTCGCGCTGACTGGAACGCTTCGTCGATCTGCGCCTTCCATTCTGGCTTCACCGGCTGGCCGACGAAGTCCCGGTAGAACAGGGTCGCCGAGCTCGAGGGCCTGGCATGCGCCACGGCAACAAACCCACCCTCCACACTCGGCACCCAGAGCACGATGTCGGCAAAGGCGAGATCCGCCAAAAGCTGCCAGTCGCCCACGAGCAGGTGCAGCCACTCGATGTCTGCCTCGGTCGAGCGTCCCTGGGCCTGCACGAGATCACTGAGCGTAGACATGCTGTTAGGTTAGCTCGTGGCTCGGGCCATCCCGAATCTGCTCCGCAGCGTGCGTGCGACCGGCGGCGGCTCCGGCACGAGCCTCGAGGTCACGAGGGTGCGAATAGCGATGCGAGCTGGCGATCTCGGCGCTGAGTCTGCCAGCGTCCGTCCGCTCAGGACGGCACCGTCGAGACCGGCCTGGTCGTGAGGCACGAGCACCGGAGACTCGATCCCACCGAACCTGGACAATGTCTGGGTCACCTGGCCATTCGGATTCATTCCAATCGCGGATGCCCGAATGCGATTCATCACCACGGTCACGTCGGTTGTTGAGGCAGTCTCCATCATGTCGACGTGGGCCCGCAGGAACCGTGACAGACCGACGGGATCGGCCGAGCCCACGGCAACGATGCTGTCGGCTTCGTGCACGGCGGTCACCGCGGCGGCATTGCGGCGCGGGGCGAAGAGGTCGCTGGAGATCTCTTCATCGTTCTCGAGACTGGAGCTGGTGTCGAGGATCGTATAGTCGACCCACGTTCGGCACTGCCGGATCGTGGCCGCCACTCTCTCGCCCGACAGCTCCGGCCATCGGCTTGGGCGGCCGATCCCGGTCAATACCCAGAATCCGCCCAGCGCAGACTCATAGCGCTGGGCGATCCGCTCCAACTCCAGGTGAGTGAGAGTGTCGGTTCCCGCGAGTCGGCACGCCGCCGCAAAACCCGGGGCTTCGTCGAGCATGCCGAGGGCCGGGGCGATGGATGCGCCGTGGGTGTCAACGTCGGCGAGGGCCACCGTGTGGCCAAGGGATGCGAGCTCCGCGGCGATACTGATCGCGATCGTCGTGCGCCCCGGGGAGCCGGATGGCCCCCAGACGGCGATGACCGAGCCACGTTCGGCCCGGCGTCGCTTCGGCGCCGGCTCGCGGCGTGCGCCGTCGATCACGGCCTCAATCTCGGGCCAGGGCGATGCGGCATCCATTGACTCGTACAGCCCCAGGGTTGCCGCATGCCGTCGCGCGGCATCATCCGTCGCCAGGGCGATGATGCGCACGCCCGCCTCGTCACATGCCGCCAGCACACGATCGTTCAGGTATCGGGGTTCTGAGCTGGCGATCACGATGTCCGGCTTCAACGAGCCGACCAACGAGGCAAGTTCGAGAGCACTCACGCTTCGTGCCGCGATGTCGTGCCCGTGTCGGAGCGCATCATCGGAGATACGATCCTCCAGGGCTACCGGCAGAGCCAGGGCAATTCGAGCCATCTCAGTTCCTGCCGGGGATGCTGGCCGGCACAATCGACATCGCGTCAGAATTGGACACGGCCTCTAGCACTCTCGCCACTCGGGCCCTCGGCACGAGCACCTCGACAGCGATCGACCCTCCCCCGGCCATGATCGTGTCCGACTCAACCAGCCGCACGACCGTGGCGTCCGAGACGATTACCGCGGGCGCCCCGAACTGGCCGCTGTCGATTTCCTTCGACGACCAGACATCCACCAGCGAACCTGGCTCGATGGATGCCGCGAGCGCCCCGTTCACCTCCAGCACGAGCGACGTCAGCCTCAGGCCGCTGACGCTGCCCACCGCCGATGCCGGAATCAGCTCGCCCATGTTCACCGAGCGGGTCAGCACAAAGCCGTCATCGGGAATATCCCCGGGCAGCAGATAGAGCGTACCGGCGCCAGCGAGCCGGACGTTGCTCGTATCGAGTTCGCCTGCCTCGATTCGGTCACCGGGCGAAAGCGCCACCTTTGCCGAGTAGACCTGCACGGTCTCGTCGGCCGTCGACACTATGGCGACCACACCCGCGACCGAGGCCGCCACCAGGACGAGGCCGATGAGAAGGCGAGGGTCGAACGCAAACCCGCGGCGGGCCCTGGTTTTGTTCGTCATCAGTCTTCTATCCCTCCGCCGGGCACGCGTGTGCCACAGCGTCTATCGTCGCGATCACGGCTCCAGGGTGACGAAAGTTATCCACATGCCGTCCACGAGCGTGACAACGGTTCCATAATCGAGCCATGGACGACGCGACATCTGCCGAACAACTGGGGCGCTTCCTCACCCTCGGTGATACTGCCGAGCTGCTCAACATCTCGACCAACCAGGCGTATGCCCTCGTCAGGTCGGGCGAGTTGCCCGCGATCAAGGTCGGCGCTGGCGGCCAGTGGCGTGTCGAACGCAGCGTGCTGGAGTCGTATATCGCGGCGATGTATGAACACACCAGGCGGATGAACCTCTGGAACCAGGCTGACTACACGAACCTCACGGAATTCTCGTTTGGTCAGCCTCGGGACAACTAGCTACGGTGCGATGGGCTCACTCACAGTTTCACCATGATCACGGCGGTGAGGGGCACAAGTCGAATCTCGGTGACGTTGGATGCACGACGGGGCGACCCCATCTCGTGAATGGCCAGGTCAAAATGATCCCTGCCCACCCTGTCGATCGTGCCGTGCAGCGAACCAGCGGCCGTCAGTAGCTCCATTGACTTCCGTCGTCGACAGAGGTCGCGAAGCACAAAGGTGAGCCCAAGGCGGGCCGACAGTACCGGATGCGCGGTGGAATCGTCGCCCCCTCCGGCAAGACTTTCGGAGGCCTGGGAGGCAGGGAGGCTAATGCCGGCCACGGAGGAAAGGGGGATGATGCACTGCCGTTCCCGCCGTGCTTCGTCTACCAGGTCCGCCGAGAACCAGTCACGTCCGATCAGCACCGGATGAACAACGAGCCTGTCACCCCCGCACAGCGAGATGCCCAGCCTCAGCGCAGAATCGCGGGGTGTGGCATCCTGCAGCGCCACCAGTCGATCTCGAATAGAGAGCCTTCCCAGGCGAAGTCGCTCCTCTTCCGCATCGAGATCCACCTCTTCCGCCGATATCTCGCGCTCAAGCTGACTCTCCAAATCGTCGAACAAGCTATCCCAGCGCATGGTGGTGAAGTTACTCACCACATCCGAACGACTGCTGAGGTTATCCACAGACCAAAGAAAAACATGGACAAGAGGATGCCTCGACTGGTTTAGTGTGGCTACCCCCCAAAGGGGGAGTGAACAGAATATTCGCATTTCACTGAATCCACTGATCGGGGCACGGCGTGAGCACAGTAGAACCGGTGGAACGGGTCGAAACTGTTGCACCGGGCCTGACCTCACGGGTGATGCCCTCCCCGGAGGCCAAGGCTGGTCGCCCCAGGTTTGTCTCGGACGAATTTTTCGGCCACCAGCCGAGCGCAACCTCGGCTCTTCCAGATCCTTCGCCGCTCATTGAGAACCTCACCAGGGCGGTAATCGAGATCCTGGCGGGCGCACGCGACCTCGAACAGATCTCCCGTTGGGTCACCGACGATGTGTACCGCCACCTGCTCAAGCGGGTGGTTCTCTCGGCCAGGGCGCGTCAGGCCACGGGCCGCAAAGCCACGCGACCCCATTTCTCCATCGGATCGATCTCCCAGTTCGAGCCGCGCGATGGGGCCGTCGAAGCCGTCGTCATTGTGCGCAACCGGGCACGCACCAGGGCCGTCGCCCTTCGCCTCGAGGGCCTCGACAACCGCTGGCGCGCGACAGCGATCAACGTGCTCTAGCT
>NZ_JANLVV010000076.1:0-1352 GCF_031364185.1 Salinibacterium sp.
GGCGGTGATGGTCATTCAGGCTCCTTGGGGTGGGATGTCTCGTCAGGCGAAGCTGAAGGCGCGCGCCGGGTTGTGCAGCAGCGCTGCGACCTCGGCCAGGAACCGGGAGCCCTCAGCCCCATCGAGAACGCGATGGTCGAACGAGAGGCTGAGGGTGACGAGCTGGCGCAGCGCCACGGTGCCGTCGAACTCCCACGGTCGGCGCGCGACGGCGCCGACGGCAAGGATCGCGGCCTGACCGTCGTGCAGGATCGGAGTGCCCGCATCCACGCCGAACACACCCACGTTGCTGATCGTGAACGTGCCGCCCGCCAGGTCGGCCGGGCTTGACCTGCCCGCCTTCGCGACCCGGGTGAGTTCGGTGAGGGCCGTGGCGACGCCAGCGAGGTCAAGGGCACCAGCGTCCGGGATGGTGGGCACGATGAGTCCGCGCGGCGTTGCTGCCGCAATCCCGAGTCCGATTCGCTGCGACCGGATGATGCCACCGGCGCTCTCGTCCCAGCGGGCGTTGATGCCGGGGTGGCGCGGCATGGCGGAGCAGACCGCCTTGGCGACGGCCGCGAGGAACGTGAGCCGAAGGTCTCGGAACTCCGCGGTGGGGCGCAGCTCGTCGAGGAGGTCGACGGTGGCCGTGACATCCACTGTGAGGAACACCGTGACGTGGGGGGCAGTGAAGGCGCTCGCGACCATGGCGTCTGCCATCAATCGGTGCACCCCGGTCACCGGCACGAGCGTGTCGCCGGGCGCGGCCGCGGCGGGTAGCGGAGGCGCGGAGTGCGGAGGCGCGGACTGGGCAGGCACCGACCGTTCGACGTCGGAGCGGGTCACCAATCCGGATTCGCCGGTCGCGACCACGGCCGAGAGGTCGACACCGAGCCGATGCGCGAGCTGCCGCACGGGGGGCGCGGCGAGCCGGCCGGCGTGTACGAGCTCGGGGGGCGCTCCAGTGGTGTGCGTCGCTGGCAGTGTCCGGGCGCGTCGGGCCGGGCTGGTCGACGACTCGGCGACGGCGCCGTACCCGACAAGATTGGGCGGCAGGTCATCCTCGGCGGTGGCGGTGGCGGTGGCCGGCCCCTCGACCTCGAACGCGATGATCGGGTCTCCGACGGTGACCGTGGTGCCGGACTCGACGAACAGCCGGGTGACGACTCCGGCGTAGGGGGACGGCAGGTCGACGAGGGCTTTCGCGGTCTCGACTTCGGCGATGACCTGGTTCAGTTTCACGGTGTCTCCGACCGCGACGCGCCAGACCGCCACCTCCGATTCGGTGAGACCTTCCCCGAGGTCGGGCAGACGGAACTCCTTGACGGTCACGAGAAGTTCCGGGTTCCGGTGAGCGAGTTGGGGCGGTC
>NZ_JANLVV010000095.1:0-4445 GCF_031364185.1 Salinibacterium sp.
CTGTGGGAGACCCGGCTGCCCCTCGCCGGTACGCTCGATCGCCTGGACGGGGTCGGCACTGTGTTCTTCATCACGACCGAGGGCGCGGCGCGGCGTGAATCCACCAGTCAACTGCTTCGGCGAGCGGGATGGGTGCCCCGAGAACTGTGGCGCGCCGACACCGTGACCGTCGTCAGGTTCGACCGCTCGTCGTAGGGCGTTCGCGGACTGTGCGATACGGGCGCAGCAGGAAGCCTCCCTCTCGCCCAACAAAAGGAGTGCTGCCAGGCTGGTGCTATGAGTCCAGCAGCGCCCGCACAACCAGACCCTCCCCCGACACTCCTGCTAATTGTGGGGCCCATCGCGGGCGGAAAGAGCACTGTTGCTCGAGCCCTCGCGCGGCGACTGCGCCAGCACGGTGAGCAGGTGGCGCTGGTCGAGTTGGATCAGATCGCCGAGATGGCGCTGCCCACTCTTCCGGATTGGGCCTTCGCGCACAGGATCTTCGGCTCGGTGGTCGGTCAGTGGCTGCGGAGCCCCCTTACGGTCGTCATTGCCGAGGGGCCCGGTAGCCCCTCGGAGGTGGGCGGCGTTCTCGCACAGGTTCCCGACGAGATTGAGGTCATCACCGTCGTGCTCACCAGTACCTTCGAGATCGCGTTCGCTCGCGCACGGGACGATCCGACCCGTGGTGTTTCTCGCGAGCACTCGTTCCTCTTGCGTGAGTTCGAACGTTGGACAACGGACATGCCGTTGATCGAGCACAGTGTGCTCCTTGACACGGGAACCGCGTCGGTCGAGGACAGTGTCAGCGTCATCCACTCAGAACTTGGGAAAAGTCGCGACTAGAGGCGAGCGACCATCATGATCTCATCCGCTAGATGCCCAGAACCAGGCGCACGCCGTCACTAATCTTCGAGAGCACATAACTCGGGACATGCCCGATAGAGAACGGGTCTAGGAATTCACGACTGACAGGTCCGATCTGCGACACGACCGCAACAGAACACTTGCCCAGCCCGGAGGCGTCAATCGGAACGAGGACATGACCGGGAAACGCCTCAAGCGCCACGTTCGATGTCAGGGGAACAATGAGCACTGTCGCGATCTCGGTCGCACGGAGCCAATTCTCCTTCATGACTACGGCCGGGCGGCGCCTGGCCGGTTGGGAGCCACGGGGAGACCCGAAGTCGATCCACACGACGTCTCCGTGGGCAATCACCATTCCGTTCCCTCAAACACGGTGCGCTCGGATTCGCGAAGGAACGGACTTTCCGCGGAAGGCTGACCCACCCGCGCAATAACTGAATTTGACAGTTCGGTCAGCTCTGCTTCCCCCTCCAGCTCTGCGGCGAGGCGGTAGAACTCCGATCGGTTCATGCCATGGCGTGCGGCCAGCCGCTCGAAGCGTGCAAAATCGTTGTCAGGAATGGAGATCGCAGTTTTCATCGCAACAGTACAACCTGTTATACCTGCGACAACCGGACCGGCCGATTGGACGGCGCCCAATCACGGCAATGGGATGAGGGGAGGTGCAACCCTTCGAACACTCGAATATGCGAGTGCCCGAAGGGTCAGGCGGGAGGTTAGCGGTCGTCGTCGCTGTGGCGTTCACGGCCCTTGGTGCCGGCCTTCGCGAGGCCCCGACTGATCATGTACCCGACAGAGGCGAGGGCCCAGTACGACCAGGCCTGCGCGGCTCCGAACTTCTGACCGTCACCGTCGTCGCCCTGGTCGGTTGCGGCGGCGGCGGATGAGGACGTGGGAGCAGCCAGACGGAACATCTGTGGGTTCCCTCGTCGCGCAGCTGCGGGCCTGCATCGCGACTATCGGCGCCCGTGTGGCTGGGGAAACGAACGTCTACCTGACGAGCGGGTTCTCTACTGGCGGGAAGGTGTCAGTCACCGGGAATGTGGCCGCGAGTGGGGCGGTATCCGGCTCAAACTTGTCAACCCCGGGAGGCGCGACCGTCAACGGCCCCATGTCTTCAGTTGGTATTTACAACACGGATGTGTCGCTGTTGGATTGCTCTTGGCAACCGATTCGGCAGAACAACGCAGGACCGGTCGGTTACGCGCCGTCATCGATGGTCAGTGGGCAGAATCACGAAGCCCGCCACAACACACAACAGGCGCCGACTTATCATCTGCGCCTGTTGGTAAAGCTATGCCGTTAGGGAGACCCTCGGCTGTCACCGAGGTCATGTTCGATCTAGGAGTTGGGGCATCCTGAGTCGGTGGCCTCGCCAGTCTCTTCGTCGTAAACCGTTTCTTCGACGGGTGTGGGTTCTACATAAAAGGACTCTTCGACAACGGGGGTGGGTACCTCAACGACTGCTGCGGGCGCGACGGCGGGGGCGGCGATCAGGACGATCTTGGCCGGTACTTCACCGAACGACTTCTGCTCACTGATGTTCACAACCGGTTCGGCGGGCTTCAGATCCAGTACGGGCGCAAATGTGACGACGGCGAACGCGACGACTCCCGCGAGGATAACTCCGGCAGCGCTGCCACTGGCGATCTGCTTGATGTTCATAGGCAAAACGGTATACGTAAAGGACAGAAATCTAAACCCTCAATCGAGACGGACCTTACCGACGCGTGAGCCGTCAATGCGACTCTGAGGACGAAGTATTGACCGCAGTGGGCCTCTCTTGCGAACGAGCCGCGGCGTCGCACCATCTCGTAACGTCGGTGCCTCCCGCTGGATGCAAGACATCGTCCGCTAGTTGCCGTCGACGCGACCTGCGTTTGGTTCTGCGTGTATCTCGCAGAGAGAAATCGTTTTGACACAAAAGGAACGGGGACTCGAGTTGAGATGGCCGAAAAGCACGTCACTCGCAGTTTGTCGCCGCTGGGGATGCGAATGGCTCGATGTTGAGCCCATCGCGGTCACTGCAACCCACGGCGCGAACATCAATAACCTAAATTGCCTAAACCTGCCGGACGCGTCGCTCGCGTCCTCGCAGATCAACATCGATCGGAGGTTCGCCGCGCAGGCGCCCTGCGTTGGCACGGTCACCGAATGTGGCGAACCTTCACGATTGCCGATCTAAACGGCAGTTGCACCAGCTCCTGTGGCGAGTACCGCAGCTGCCGCCCGAGTACCGATCCGAGCTCTGTGACGACCTGGGCAAGCGCCCGGCGATCAGTGTGAATGTGCGTTGAAAACTGTGGTTTGCGAAGGGCACTATCGGCCGCCTCGAATCTCTGCAGCGCCCAGCTTCATCGTGAAGCGTCATCGGCACGATCACATCGCCGGGGTGCCGTCTCGCCACGTCAATAAGAATGTCCGCGACCGTCGGCATCCACCACGGGGTGTCCTGAAAGTCGACCCGGAGTTCAGGCGGGTACATCCGCTGAATACCGAAACCGAGAAGCTCGGGATCCGCGATCACACTTCCGGGGCATTTCCGTTTGAGCTCATGGGCGACCTGAGTTTTGCCGACCCCGAATGGTCCATTGATCCAGATGAGCATGAGGCGAGACTACGGGGGCGCAGCGGGTGCAGCCGCCCGCTACCGGCCCACGCGGTCGCCATCGACCGAGTCGACACGCTGCGTCTGCCGCTCCACGACGGGTTTCGACCCCACGACCCTCGCGCGGATTGCCCGCGCCCGACGCACGGCTCCTCGAAGTGGCATCCCCACCGCCAGCGCAAGGTAGCCGCCAACGCTGCGGTCGTAGCGACCCAGCGCCCGCTTGCGATCCCACACCCGCCGCACATTGCCGCCGAGAGTGCCCCTGAACTGCGGCCGCAGCGGGAATTCGGTCTCTGCACGACGCCTCACCCCGGCCTCGATGGCCGAAATCCAGGTCTCGCCGGATGCCTCGTGGAAGTAGTTCTCGTCAAGCCACCCGGAATCGGGGGTGCGGTAGCGCCCCGCGATCAGGTCATCCGAACTCCCGAGCAGCCCGCTGTCGTCGAACACCAGATTGATCATGGACGCGGAGACACCGAAATCATCCAGGATGAGCACGGGAACGCCCATCGCAGCGGCCTCGAGTGCGGCGGTCGAACTCACCGTCACCAGCGCGGCGGCCCGCTCGAGATGGGCCGGCATCGAACCGGTGGAAACCACCAGATTGTTGGGGACGTCCGGCACCCTGGCGAGAATCTCATCCAGGGGATACCGCTCGGCGTGGGTCTGGGTCTCACCGGCGGCGGCCCTGAGCTTCAGCACCACACGGCGCTCGGGCTGCTGTCGGGCGGTCTCGACCAGCCAGCCGACCAGCTGTTCTCGGTCGATTAGCGACCGCGGCACCTTGGCCTGCGCGGCGAAAACGATGTCGTCACCGACCGCTGAGCGGCGAGACCGAGCGAGAAAGGGCAGGGTGGCGAGCCCGAAATCCTGCTCGATCCCCCAGTGCTCCGCGAGCGAACGGAACGCGGCGATCTCACGCTTGCTGTGCAGGATGAGCAGGTCGACCTGCGAGCGGTAGTACAGCGCGAGCAGCGTCGCCGGG